>CADALS010000154.1 GCA_902788795.1 uncultured Eubacteriales bacterium
AAGCGCCTTTGGATCAGGGGAGAGATCCGCTCCTGATGCCCTTCCGCAGGGCCTTACAAGGTCCAGGCCTATGCCTTTTACGTTTCCAAGGTACAGGGCAAGGTCCGCAAGCTCTCCGAGGCGCTCCGCGTTGTGCTTTGTTACCACGCACATCAGGTTGCAGAAGACGCCGGCCGAGGCCAGGGCTTTTATGCCTTTCGCAGCCGCGCTGAAGCTTTCCCTTCCGTCCGGAAACTTACGCAGTGCATTGGAATCTCCGTATCCGTCCAGGCTCACCCCAACGCTGCAGCCAAGGGCTTTTATGCGCTCCGCCATTGCGGCATCTATCAGGGTGGCATTGGTCTGCAGGGCAAAGCTGAGCTTTCTGCCGCTTTGCGCAGCCCAGGCCTTGAGCTTTTCCGCAAGGCCAAAGTTTATGAGCGGCTCGCCACCTGTGAGCTGCACCTTAAGGCTTCCGCCGATCGGGCAAGACAGGGCTACCGCCTTTGCAGAGGTCTCAAAGCTCATATCCTTTTTCTCTTTGCCGTGGTCCGCGTAGCAGTAACTGCAGGCCATGCCGCATTTTTCAGTTATCCTGAGGACCAGAAGCTTAAGCGCCATAGCCTAGCGCCTCCCCTTTTCCTTAAGCAAGGCGTCCGTTGCGCCAAGCCTTTCGGCCCAGCTGCCAACCTTGCTGTCTGTTACTATCTCCACGCTTCCGGCCTGAACATCCCCTGCACCGGAGAGGCCTTCCTCCAGGTCTCCTTCGGCCATCAGGTAGGCGCTTTTGAGCTTTTTAAGGACATCCGGATCTGCGTTCCACTTGCCCCTGGTATTGAGCTCCAGCAGCCTTCTTTGGGACTCCTCAAGCGCAAAGCGGTTGTTTTCCGAGAACCACTTCTGCATATCCGGATCCAGCAGGCAGGTCCTTGCAACTCCGTCTATGAGACTGTCCGCAAGCTCCACGCCCACGCACTTGCTGTCGAAAAGGTTCTGCACCCTTTGCATTATCTCGGATGCGCCTGCGTAGCCTTCGCGCTTTTCCTCCTCCAGCCAGAACTCATTTAGCAAAGTGTCCTCCACGGCTTGCGACACATGGTCTTTAAGGCTGTTTATCTGTATGTCCCGGCCGGCTTTGGACTCTCCCATGTACTGGCGCAGTTTCTTTTTGCTGCCAAGAGCTTCGGCTGCCATGGCAAAGCCTCCCTGCACCCTTGCGCTGTAGCTGCTTGCTCCTCCGTCTGTCTTTCTGGAGTTGGTTATATCGCAGGAAAGGTCCAGCTGCTTTATGTTTCCGGCAAAGGCATCCGGCGAGTGCACGCCGTACTTGCCGTCTCCGTAAACGTAGGAAGATGCGTCTATAAAATACCTGGCAAGGTCTTTTTCGCTGTTCCATGCGCTTGCCTTAAGGGCAAGCCCTACAGCAGAGGTGTAGGTGCCAGGCTGTCCTCCGAATATGCGGCTTTCCGCAAGCTCTCCGTCCGCGGCGTTCTCCAGGGAATCTGCCCTTACGAAGTTCATATCCAGAGGTTCATCCAGGGCGGACGCCATCTGCACGGCTCTGTCCAGAAGGCCTATTGCAACAGGCCAGGAGTCCCTAAGCACGGAGGAGATGTGCGCCGTAACGTCTATCCTCGGGCGCCCAAGCTGGCTCAGAGGGATGATCTCCAGGCCTTCCACCTTGCCGGATGCAGCCCAGACAGGCCTTATACCCATAAGGTACAGGAACTGAGACATCTGCTCTCCGCCGCAGCGGCTTATGTCTAAGGACGTCATGTTGAGCGCCACCTTGCGCGGAAGGCGGCCTTCATCTTCTTTATATTTTTGTATAAGATTTTCCGCGGCAAGGCAGCCTCTTTCGTAGGCAGTCCTTGTAGGGACGCTGTCCTGGCTGCCCTGGCAGGTGTTGCGGCCTGTGGGCAGTATATCCAGAGCCCTCAGCGTGCTGTCTCCGCCGGGGCCGGGGCTTATAAAGCGGCCGGACATTGCCCTTACCAGGCTTTCCATCTCCTGCCCGGCAAGATCCAGCCTTCTTTTTATCTCTATTGCTGCTTCCTGGCTCTTTGCGCAACCGGAACTATCAGCTTCCGCAAGGTAATCCTGCTGCCAGTCCTCATCCGGGATCTGCCCCAAAGACCTGCTGTGCGAGCCTCTTCTGGCGGCACTGATCGATGACAGCTGCGTCTGCATGAGCCTTGCAGCAGCATCGAAATCCGGCTCTTTTTCCAGCGCCGCCGCTACAGCTGAAGAAGCTTTTGCCCTTGCGATTATGCGCTCCCTGATCGCATCCTGCTGGCCGTTATCGTTTTGAACAGCGGCAAAATACTCGGCAAGGTCCGAAGCCAGCTGCTGCTGGTCCTTGGTAAGGCCCTTTCCAGGAGACGGCAGATAGGAGATCAAGGCCGCGTAAGAGCGCCTTTTTGCTATTATCCCCTGAGAGATCACCGACGCGTTGTATGGGTAGATGTTGATCAGTCCGTCTATGGCTATATCCGGGAAACACTCGGAAGAAAGCCCGCAGCTTTTGCCCGGAAGGTATTCTATGCTGCCGTGGGTGCCCAGGTGCACCACGCAGTCTGCTCTAAATATGCTCCTTAGGTATTCGTAAGTTGCCAGGTACTGGTGCGAGGGCGGGCAGGACGGATCCTGCAGTATCTTGCAGACCTCGCCTGTGCACTTCGCGCCGTAGCAGCCTCTTTTGGGCTGCACCATTACCAGGGCGTTTCCAAAGCTTATACCAGTAACGAGTATGCCGTTTTCCGTTACCATAGCCTCCCCCGGAGGCGCGCCCCAGGCCTTTAGCATCTCTGCCCTGGCGCCGGGCTCCAGGCTCTGGAAATATCTATCGTATTCGGCGGGCTTCATTGTGTATACCGCACCGCCGCTTTGCTCTATGTCCTCCGCGCTGGTCCAGCGGAAATCGCTGTAGGCCTTGCGGCTCATTATCATGTCTTTGAGAGCAGCTCCATCCTTAGGGATATTCTCTATGCTGTAGCCTTCAGCTTTAAGGCGCCTGAGTATGTCTACGGCGCTCTGGAAAGCGTCGAGATCGCTTGCCATGCCGACCGTTGCCTCCACGCCTGCGCATGGGGCGTTGTGCAGCATTATGGCAAAGCGCTTGTCCCTGTTAGATGTCTTCCTTAGGGCCACCCACTTTTCTATGCGCCTGGCCAGGTAGTCCACGCGCTTTTGGTCAGGCACCCTTGTGCGCCTGCCGCCGCCCGTACTGATGTGCACGGTCTCTATCACCCCGGAAAGCTCCGGAGCTATGAAATTGCTGAGGATATCGCTTGCGTAGGGATTACTGGACGCGGCGTACTGCTCTGCGTTTTTCCTCCAGAGCCCGGCCGGCCTTACCACGGGTATATCCAGCTGCCTGAAAAACTCCGCGGTGCTTTCGAACATGTCCATGCCCTCTGAGCCTTTTTTGGCGTAGAACATGAAGTTGATCAGAAGCTCTATCTCCGTGCGGCCTCCCTCAGTAAAGAATTTCAGCACGGCATCATCGAAGGACATGGCACCAGTCTCTTCTTCCGCGGCGCCGCTGCAGAAAGCCATTATTACACCAATGCCTTTAGCCTCCAGGGTCCTTTTTATACACTCCTCTACGGCTGTATCTCCGCTTATCCACCTTGAGCGGTAGCAGATAAGGCCAATGCAGCTTTCAAAGCGCCTGCCTTCTGCCGCAAAATAGCTTGCAGCGTCCGGATACAGCCTTCCGCTTTCGGTAAAAATGCTGTCCATTGGGACTATCTGCGGCCTTGGAAGATCAGATGCGTCCGCGCCCTGGCACAGCCTTTTTATGTACTCGAAAGCCACGCGCAGGTTGCCTGGCCCGCCGTAGGCAAAGTAAGCGGAAAGCACCGCCGCATCTTCCGCAGACACGTTGAAGCTTCCGGATGCCAGGTTGTTTGCGCAAAGAGGCACCACTACCCTGCAGCGCTCTAAGACCTTGCTGCCTGCAAGGGTCTGCCTGCCGCCGTGGTCGCTTCCGCCAAGGACTGCGTCAAAGCCGCTTTCCGCAAAGCCCGCGTCCTTTAAGGCAAAGTCTGCCATATTGCAAAAGACCGCCTCCGCACCGCAGCCCGCCGCCGCGTCCGCCACAGCCTTCGTATTAAGATCGTCTCCGAGTATAAGAAATCTCATGGCTTGTTAAATATCGAGAAGCTCCGCGCCTGCCTTGCCCTGCACTATGTTTTTTAGCTGCATGGCGGCAAGCTCGCTGACTTTATAGTAATCCGCGCCCATAGCCTCGGCTACCTGCCTGGCTATGTGCAGGGAAATGAAATCTTTTTCTGTATCTATCACCACGCTGTGGATGCCGTCTGCCTTTATAAGCGCTGCAGCCTTAAGCGCGTCCTCAACGGCATCGCCGCTCCAAAGGGGCTTGTTTGCG
>CADALS010000155.1 GCA_902788795.1 uncultured Eubacteriales bacterium
TATTGGTGCCTATACCTGCAGTAGCAGTTATACCCGTCTCCGAAAGGACTTCCCTTACAAGCTTCATGGTGAACTCTCTTGCGGTAAGGCCGTAGAGCTTAAGGTAGCTTGTTGCATCTATGAAGATCTCGTCTACGGAATAGACGTGGACATCGTCCGCGGAAACATAGCGCTGGTAGATATTGAATATATTGGTGCTTATACGCATGTATTCAGACATGCGCGGGGTTGCGGCAAGAAAGTCCAGTTCCAGGGAAGGATCCTTCTCCAGTTCCTCTTTGAAAATGCTCTTGGCGCGGAACTTGCCGCCCGGAGCTTTTTTCCGCCTTTCAGCGTTTATCTGCTTTACGCTTTCCAGCACCTCAAAAAGCCTTGCGCGCCCTGATATCCCGTAGGATTTGAGCGCCGGAGTTACAGCAAGGCATATGGTCTTTTCCGTTCTGCTGACGTCTGCCACTACAAGGTTGGTAGTAAGAGGATCATAGCCCCTTGAGACGCATTCCACAGAAGCGTAGAAAGACTTAAGGTCTATGGCTATATAGGTTTTTCCGCCGTTTTCAGCCATTTATAAGATCCTTGACTACTTCCGAGGCTATAAGCAAGCCTGCCGCAGAAGGCACAAAAGCAACAGATGCAGGCACGCGCACTCCGTCCACCGCCGGCTTTACCGGAAGCTCTTTGGAATACACTACCTTAAGGTCCTTTATACCAAGATCCCTGCAGCCTTTGCGCACCACTTTTGCGAGCGGGCACACAGAGGTCTTGTAGATATCAGCAACTTCAAAACCCATAGGATCCAGCTTGTTGCCGGCGCCCATGGAGCTTATAACAGGAACACCTGCATCCTTGGCCATTTTTATGATAGTCAGCTTGCCTTTTACATCGTCTATGGCATCTACGATATAGTCGTAGCTTCTGAAGTCTATATCTTTGCAGTCCGGGCCAAAGAACATAACATAAGGCCTTACAACGCATTCCGGGTTTATAAGGGCAATGCGGCCCTTAAAGGCATCCACCTTGTTCTTGCCTACGGTACTGCTGTCTGCTATGATCTGCCTGTTTATATTGCTCTCGGATACTGTATCTCCGTCTATCAGATCCAGGGCTCCGATGCCGCTTCTGGCCAGGGCTTCCACCACGTAGCCGCCTACGCCGCCTACGCCAAACACTGCTACGCGGGCAGCCGCCAGGCGGTCCATGGCATCTTTGCCGAGCATAAGTTCAGTTCTTGAAAATCTTTCACTCATAATAATAAATAATACAACAAAAGAGCCTTATTCTCAAGCGATACGCAAGTCTGAAGACGATCTGCATCGCCTGAGAATATCTTAAAGGACCTCCAGTTTTGCTGTGACCACTATGCTGCGCGGCGTGGCTATGTTATCGAACTGTATGGAGTAAGCATCACCGTCCATGCCAAGCACAGTGCCCGCTCCGAACACAGGATGCTTTACCCTCTGCCCGGAAGCGAGCCTGTCCGGGTTGTCCTTCATTAACAGATCGTTTTTTGCAGCATTCTCCCTGCTGAGCTCTATAACAAGATCAGTTATCTCCCCTTGCAGCTCTATGAGGTCCTTGTCTATATCCGTTATAAAGCGGGACGGATAGCGGACCGTACCGTCCAGGCCTCTGCCTGCTGCACCTGTCATGAAGAGCTGCTTTTCGGCCCTTGTCATGGCTACATAGGCAAGGCGGCGTTCTTCCTCCATGCCTTCCAGCGTATCTATCTTTCTTGAGGGGAATATGCCCTCGTTCATGCCGCAGAGGAAGACTACCGGGAATTCCAGGCCCTTTGCGGCGTGGACAGTCATGAGCCTTACACGCCCGGAGCGCCTTTCCTCGTCTGCAGATGTAAACAGCGCGGCTTTTCTGAGATAATCAGCTGCAGAGGCTTCTTCTCCGCAGCTGATCTCGTATTCGTAAATGCCTTGTTTGAGTTCCGCAAGGTTATCCAGCCTGTCCTGGCTGCCTTCCGTGCGCAGCTGCCTGTCGTAGCCGCTGCGGTCCAGCACCAGAGCCAGAGTTTCCGTTACGGAGCGCTGGTCTATGCCCTCCGAAAGGTCTTCCACGAGCTCTGCCAGAGCCCTTGCACCTGTGCCTTTGAAGATATCGTCCTCCAGGTTGTCTGCCATGGCTTCGTAAAGGCTGCAGCCGGCTTCCTGGGCTTTTGCCTCAAGAAATGCAAGCCTTCTTTCACCAAGGTTTCTTCTTGGCGTATTGCACACCCTTCTGAAGGACAGATCGTCCCTGAATACCAGAAGGCGCAGATAGCACAGAGCGTCTTTTATCTCCCTGCGGTCGTAAAAGCGAAGACCGCTGTATATCTCGTAAGGAAGGTCCTCCTTTTGGAACACTGTTTCCAGAGCCCTTGTTACGTAGTGAGCCCTGTAAAGAACTGCTATATCCCCTGCCGGAGTTCCGGCCGCGATAAGCTCCCTGATCCTTTCCGCTATCCACCCGGCTTCTTTAACCGGATCTCTGGCGTAGAAGAACAAGGGCTGCTCTCCCCCGGAAAGCACAGGCACCAGATCTTTACTGATCCTTGTGCTGTTCTTTGAGATGAGCGAATTCACAGCCATGAGTATCGGCGGCAGAGACCTGTAGTTCTCTGTCATCATTATAGTTTTGCAGCCCGGATACCTGGACGGCAGCTCCATAAGGTAGCGGACATTGGCGCCCCTCCAGGTGTAGATGGTCTGATCCGGATCTCCTACCACGAACAAATTGCCGTGATAGGCGCATAGCGCTTCCATCAGCGAATACTGGAGATCGTCTATGTCCTGGAACTCGTCTATCATGATGTATTCCAGGCGTTTCTGCCATTTTATCCGTATATCCTCCCTTTCCGAGAAGATATACAGAGTAAACTTTATAAGGTCGTTATAGTCCAGGGCAAAGCACTTCTTTTCCTGGTATAAATACCCGTAAAAAATGATATCCGAAGGCGCCTGGGACGCCAGGTACTTTTTCCTTAAGTCCTCCAGGGACATGGAGATCATATCCCTGTAGTACTCCGGCTGCTTGAAGATCTTGCGGATCTCTATCATATCCCTTGCGTCGGAGAAGGTCATATCCCGAAGAGACAGACCGCGTTCGTCGTAGATCAGCTGGAGCATCTGGTCTATGTCCGAATTGTCCAGGACTATGAACTTCTTTGGATACGATACCGCGTAGCTGTCCTCCTGCAAAACGGACACGCAAAAACCGTGGAAGGTATTGATATACCCCGTATCCTTATCACCTGTAAGGGCGTGTATCCTGCTGCGCATCTCCTCCGCAGCCTTGTTTGTGAAAGTTACGCAAAGTATATGACCCGGGCGTATGCCAAGATCGTTTACCAGGTAGGCAAAACGCTTTGTGAGCACGCCTGTCTTTCCCGAGCCGGCACCGGCAATGACACGGACTACGCCCTCTGTGGCAGTTACAGCCTCCGCCTGGGCTTTGCTTAAGCCTTCCAGTATATCCATTCTTAAATCCCCCATTGGCTTTTCAGCTGCCTATATTATACAGAACATTTGTTCTTTTTTCAAGCAAAACTTGCCTCAAAACTCAAAGTGTGTGCAAAAGCATATTATGCACTTGTCCAAAGGCCTTTGCGGGGTTAAAATAGCGCAGAAAACACACTTTTGGAGGAAACTATGGCTGAAGAAAAACTCTGGTTCATGTCGGACTACATGGAAGGTGCCTGCCCTCAGATACTGGAAGCGCTCGCAAAGACCAACCTGGAAAAGACCCCCGGTTACGGAACAGATGACTACTGCGCCCAGGCAAGGGAAAAGATCGCAAAAGCCTGCTCATGCCCGGATGCAGAGATACACTTCCTTGCAGGCGGAACGCAGACCAATGCCACTGTTATAGATGCCCTGCTCAAAAGCTACCAGGGCGTTATAGCCGCTGCCACAGGACACATAAACGTACACGAATCCGGTGCCATAGAGTTCGGCGGCCACAAGGTAATAGCCCTGCCCCAAAAACTCGGAAAGATCTCCGCGGAAGATATCAAGGCCAGACTCGATGCCTACGAAAGCGATCCCAGCAGGGATCACACCGTAATGCCCGGCATGGTCTACATATCCCAGCCCACCGAATACGGCACTCTCTATTCGCTAAAAGAACTCGAAGAAATATCCAAAGTCTGCAGACTTTACGGAATATACCTTTATGTAGATGGCGCCAGACTGGCTTACGCCCTGGCCTGCCCGGACAACGATGTGGCGCTTTCGGACCTTGCAAGGCTCACCGATGCCTTCTACATTGGCGGAACAAAGTGCGGAGCGCTTTTCGGAGAAGCCGTAGTCTTCACAAAGCCCGGAACAGTCCCCCACTTCCTGTCCATAATAAAGCACGCGCAGGATGTCCGCGTCCG
>CADALS010000156.1 GCA_902788795.1 uncultured Eubacteriales bacterium
AAGAGCTTAAGCGCAACCCCAGCAGCCGCAGAGCAGTCCTCCTGATCCGCGACTGGCGCAAGGATTCCGCGTCGGAAGACCCGGCCTGCCTTCAGCACATACAGTACTTTATCCGCAACGGCAAGCTGGACTGCGTGGTGATGTTCCGCAGCAACGATGCCTGCAAAGCCACGTTCATGAACGCTTTCGCCCTGATAATGCTCCAGGCCAGGTTCGCGGAGCAGCTTGGCGTGCCCATGGGCACCTATTCTCACAGGGCCAACAGCTTCCAATGCTCCGAAAAGGATTTCAAGATGCTTGACGGTTACTGCCGCCGCATCCAGACCGAAGACATAGACGACCTCACATTCTACTACGAGGACGGCTGGAAGGACATCATGGAAGACGCGCAGCCTGCCATCGCAGCCCGCGTGGAAGAGCTGAAGCAAAGATAACAAAAAAAGAAATAGGGGACGGTTCTTCTTCATCTTTTGGCAGAAACTGCTAAAAGATGAAGAAGAACCGTCCCCTTTAACCTAGAAATTGCTAAAAGATGAAGAAGAACCGTCCCCTTTAACCTATGCCCAGGGATCTTTGGATGCGGGGCGCCTGATGCCGACCATCAGGAACTGCTCGTAGAAGTACCAGTTGCGGTTGGAGTCCTTCTGGCGCAGCTTTATGTGGCGTGCCGTGTCCGCTCCGCCGCTCTTAAAGTACAGCGTCAGATACCCGATGCTCAGATCCGCCCTGGAGTTTGCCTGCTCGCTTATAACAAGCGTGTAGGGCTTGTCCGGCTTGTAGTCGTTTTCCGGCGTGGCACCGCTGAAGTAGGAGAAGGGGATGTAGTCCCCGCCCTCCATGAATCGTTCCCGCAGGAACTGCTTTTCCGTGGCGCTGAATGGCATTGGGCCGTTCAGAAAGTCCAGCATGCGGAAGCACTCCTGCTGGTTTTCGTGGAACACGCAGAGCGCAAGCAGCGTCAGGGCTGCGGTATTCTGCGGCTGAGAAAGGTCGCAGATGTTCAGGGCCTGCAGCTCCTCCAGGTTCTTTGGCAGCGCTTCGAACCTGAAAGTCCAGCTCTGAAGCTCCGGCGTTCCGGTGGTGGTCTGCTTTATCGGCTTTACGGTTCCTATAGTATAATTCTTGCGTGTATCAAATACAGACATTAAAGGCCCTCCTTATCCAATTCCCCTTGTTTGAATATCCCTTTTGCAGCTCAGCTGTTCCGAAGCTCTTCTATCTCCGCGGCGGTGAGCCTGCGGTAGTTTCCGGGCTTGGTGCGCCCGAGCTTTACATTTCCTATGCCTGTGGCCAGCAGCTGCAAACATCTTCCTTACCTGGCGGTTCTTGCCCTCGCTGATGACTATCTGCACCACGCTCTGGGAGGCGTTCTCGTCCAGGACCTCCACCTCCGCGGGGCGGGTCCTGTATTTTTTAGTCTTGCCCTTGTCCGCGCCGTAGAGGGGTATGTCTATCTGAACGCCGCTTCTGAGCATGTCCAGCTGCTGCGGCGTGAGCCTTCCGCCTATCCTTGCAAGGTAGGTCTTTTTAACCGCTCCCTTCGGATGCATCACGCGGTTGGCCAGCTCTCCGTCGTTAGTGAGTATCAGAAGGCCGGAGGTGTCGAAATCCAGCCTGCCCACAGGATAGACCCTGACGTCCACATCCGTAAGAAGGGACAGCACCGTTGGGCGGCCTTTTTCGTCGCTGGCGGTGGTAACGTAGCCGGCCGGCTTGTTGAGAGCGTAGTAGCAGAGCTTTTCGTCTGCCTGCGCGAGCTTTCCCTCCACCATAACGATATCCCCGGGCTGCACATCGTAGCCGGGCTGGGTCATTACCGCGCCGTTTACCGTTACTTTGCCGGCAGCGGTAAGCTCGTCTGCCTTCCTGCGCGACACTATGCCTGAATGCGCTATATATTTATTGAGTCTCATCTGAACCCCCTTGATCTTCTGAGTATATTTTATCATATAGCGAGGCGCTTGTGCAGATTTTCACCAAAGAATGATTTATATAAAGTTAGCGCAAAAAATAAGTTATATTTAGCGTGTCAAGTAGCAGAATGCAGTTTTCCCCACGAAAATCCTTTTCTGTGGAAAACTTGTGGGTTGACAGCGCGGGGAAATTGTGGAACACCAGTAATTTCAACGGGTTTGGGGTTTTGAACTTTTCCACAGGCTGTGGTGGAAAACTGCGGAAAACTCACTGGTAAAAAGATGCAAAAGGGCTTCAAAGGCGCGATTTCAATACCCTTTGGGACCTGTTGAAAACTTTTCGCGAACAAAAAAATATAGCCCGTAAAGGTGACATAATGGATGCCTGGAAAATATATTTTTTTGTTAAACAAGTAAAATAAGCGTGCGTTTTTAGTACATAAGAAAAATTTATAGCTCGTTTTCGGGCTCGATTTTCACCCCTCAAAAAGCCCCAAAATCCTTGACTAAACACCCTCCTGATGCTACAATCAAGGCGTAATAATAAATCTTTAAGTTGGTACAGAGATACCGACAAGGTTGAGCAATACACCTGCGTTCCAAACGCACACAGATGGTTCGTCTTGCCGGTAGGCAAGGCGGTTTTTTATGGAAAAAGATCTCAAACCCAAGGCTCAGCTCATGAACGAAGAAGCCATGCACCGCGCGCTCAAGCGCATGTCCCACGAGATCCTCGAACAGAACGAGGGCGCGGAAAACATCGTATTCCTTGGCATAAGGCGCAGGGGAGTTCCTCTTGCAATGGAGCTCGCCAAAAACATCAGAGAGATCGAAGGCTCGGAGATCCCTGTAGGGGAGCTGGATATAACTCTCTACCGCGATGATCTCTCCGAAAAGGATGTGGTGCCCCACGTTAACGAGACCAAAGTCGATTTTTCCGTAAAAGACAAGATAGTCATCCTTGTAGACGATGTCATCTACACCGGGCGCACCTCCAGGGCTGCGCTCGATGCCGTAAGCGCTCTGGGCCGTCCCGCGCAGATACAGCTTGCTGTTCTGGTGGACAGAGGCCACAGGGAGCTGCCCATAAGGGCGGACTACGTCGGCAAGAACGTGCCTACCTCAAGAAGCGAGATCGTTTCTGTGCAAGTTACGGAGTTCGACGGGCAAATGTGCGTCAATCTGTACTCTAAGTAAAAGGAGATTCTAAAATGGGTGAAAAAAACGGCGCTATCTATAACGCCAGAGAGCTTGGAACAGGCAAGACACTGGTCCTTGGTCTTCAGCACATGTTTGCGATGTTCGGAGCAACAGTTCTTGTTCCTATCATCACAGGACTTTCAGTTTCCGCTACGCTGCTGTTTGCAGGTATCGCAACACTGTTCTGCCACCTTGTAACAGGCGGAAAAGTTCCTGTATTCCTCGGTTCTTCCTTCGCGTTCCTGGGCGGATACGCAGCTGTTAAGGCTGCAGGCGTTGCCGCCGGCTACACAGAGGCTCAGTCCCTCACCTACGCTTGCGTAGGCGTTGCCTGCGCAGGTCTTCTCTACCTTGTACTTGCACTCATCTGCAAGGCAGTAGGCAGCAAGAAGGTAATGAAGTTCTTCCCGCCGGTAGTCACCGGTCCTATAATCATTGCAATAGGCCTCAACCTCGCGCCGTCCGCCATCAACAACTGCGACGACAACTGGTGGATAGCTCTGGTAGCTATAGTTGTTGTAATCGTCTGCAACATCTGGGGCAAGGGCATGATCAAGATCATCCCCATACTGCTTGGCGTTGTTGCTTCCTATGCAGTTGCTGCAGTTTCCGGAATCGTTGACTGGACTCTGGTTAAGGAAGCTGCATGGATAGGACTTCCTGTCCAGATGCAGAACACCGTATTCGGACTGTTCACAAGCGGCAATGTAGACACCAACCTGCTGCTCTCCTCTATAATCACCATCGTTCCTATCGCAGTTGCTACCATGATGGAGCACGTAGGTGATATCTCTGCTATCGGTTCCACAGTCGGCAAGAACTTCATCGAAGATCCAGGCCTGCACAGAACACTCATCGGAGACGGTGTAGGAACAGCTATCGCAGCTCTGTTCGGAGCTCCCGCAAACACCACCTACGGCGAGAACACTGGCGTTCTTGCACTTACCAAAGTATACGATCCGTTCGTTATCAGGCTGGCAGCTATCTATGCTATAGTCCTGTCCTTCTGCCCGAAGTTTGCGGCTATCATTGAGGTAATGCCCTCCGCTACCATAGGCGGCGTCTCCCTGATACTCTACGGAATGATCTCCGCAGTAGGCGTACGCAACGTAGTTGAGAACAAGACCAACTTCCAGGAGTCCAGAAATGTTATCATAGCAGCTCTGATCCTTGGCCTTGCAATTGGTATAGGCTACAGCGAGGCAGGCTCCATAGCCATCGGTTCTGTAAGCCTTTCCGGCCTTGCAGTTGCCTCCATCGTAGGACTGGTGCTCAACGCCGTCCTGCCCGGCAGAGACGACAGCTTCGCAGATACCCCCAACGATCAGCTCTCCGGCTCCCTCGGCAAGTACTGATATAGGGGACGGTTCCAATAGTTCCGTTTTTCAGACAAACAAACAGCGGGTCCATTGCGGACCCGCTTTTCTTTATATGTATGCTCAGTAATTAGCAACCGCTGCTTGTATAGACCTTTCTACGAATGCGTTAAGGGTCATCTGATCTGCTCTGGCGCACATTGCTGCCTTCTGGTGCAGCTCCGGAGAGATCCGGACATTAAAAGATCCTTTGTAGGGTGTTTCCGGGGAGATCCCGTTATCTTTACATAGATCCAGATAACTGTCTATAGCGGTATGAAAGTCTTCAACCAATTCTTTTACACTGGTTCCTTCATAAGATATGAGAGATCTTATCCCCAGGACTTTGCCGTAAAGGATCCCATCTTCTTCTGAAAACTCAACACTTCCGGTATATCTTCTGTAATTCATGGCATTATTCATAATAACCCCTCGCTTTCTTGCTCATAGAATACTCCTTAAAACAACAAAATGCAACTAAATTTAGTTGCATTTTTGAGGTCATAATAATGGACCAACGGAAAGCCATTGGTCCTAATGTTATGATAATATCATATAAAAGCCGAAAAAACAGCACAGTTTTAAGATTTTGTTGTAACATAAAGCAGGGTGCCTGCGTGTATAAGGGTGAAAGGCACATGCTGATTGATCATGGATGATGAAAAAATAATCGAACTCTATTGGTCGCGCAGCGAAAGCGCGCTCAGAGAGACTGAAACTAAATACAGAAGCTACCTGATGACTGTAGCGCGCAACATCCTTCAGGACGAGGAAGATGCCGCGGAATGTGTAAACGACGCGCTTCTTGCTGCCTGGAATACCATCCCGCCATCGCGGCCGGAAATGCTCCAGACCTACCTGGGCAAGCTCGTAAGGAACAGCGCCCTGGACAGATGGCGCCGCCTCTCATCTGAAAAACGCGGCGGAGGAAGAGTTGCGGAAGCATTGGATGAGATCTCGCAGGCAGCGGATAGTGCGCAGCTAGACGATACTATTACAGACAGGATAGTTATAAACGATGTCATAAGGGACTTCCTGATGAATCTGAAAGAGTCGGAAAGATCAATGTTTATGAAGCGCTACTGGTACTTTATGAGTACGCCAGAGATAGCAGAGGATATGCGCATATCAGAGGTAAATGTCAGGGTAACACTGTATCGCTGCCGTAAAAGACTT
>CADALS010000157.1 GCA_902788795.1 uncultured Eubacteriales bacterium
TCAGCTCCGAGATCAAGGCTTACTGCCGCGGCGAATACGGCAAGACCCCTGCTCCCATCAACGAGGAAGTAAGGAAGAAGATACTCGGAGATACCCCGCTGGTAGAAGGCCGCTACGCAGACAGCCTCCCCAAGGACACCTTCGAAAAGACAAAGGAAAAGCTTGGAGATACCGCAAGGTCCGAAGAGGACGTGCTCAGCTACATCGCTTTCCCGTCCGTAGCAGAAAAGTTCTTCGAAAAGCGCAAGGCTGACGAGGAAAAGGTCTGCAAGTTCAGCATCGAGAGGATAGACTAATGAAGATGGCATTTGGTGAAGCTCTCATCTACTCCCTCCTTGGCATGCTGGTAGTGTTCTTTGCCCTTATCCTTCTGATGATATGCATCAAGATCCTGGTAGCTGTCACAGACAGGAAAAAGAAAGAAGAACCGGTGGCTGCCGCCGCAGAGCCCGCAGCCGCAGAACCAGTGCTGGCAACAGGAACTGCCGGAGATATCAAGCTCTATAACACAGACCCGCGGGATGCCGCAATGGTCATGGCTATAGTAGCAGACACTCTCGGCAAGCCGCTCAACGAGCTCAGATTCATATCCATCAAGGAAGTAGAGGAATAAAGCTATGAAATATAAAGTAAATCTCAACGGAAAGATCTACGAGGTAGAAGTAGAAGAAGGCAAGGCAATGCTCCTTGATGAATACGAGGCAAAGGCCCCTGCTCAGCCTGCTGCCGCAGCTCCTGCAGCACCCGCACCCGCTGCCGCTCCTGCCCCCGCAGCAAGCGCAGCTCCTACAGCAGCTGGATTTAACGTAACATCACCTCTTCCCGGAAACATACTATCCATCAACGTGCAGAACGGCCAGAGCGTAAAAGCCGGCGATGTCCTTATCATTATCGAAGCCATGAAGATGGAGAACGAAGTGCTTGCTCCGCAGGACGGCACCGTAAAGCAGATACTTGTTTCCAAGGGCGCAGTCGTTGCTACAGGCGACACCCTGCTCGTCATCTAGGAGGCCGGGATGGAAAACATACTTCAGATCTTAGGAAGGGTCTGGGAAACATCGGGATTCGCGCTGATGCTCGATGACTGGCGCCAGCTGGTCATGATCATCGTAGCCTGCTTCCTTTTGTACCTCGGACTCGTTAAAAAATTCGAACCGCTGCTGCTCATAGGCATAGCGTTCGGAATGCTGCTTACTAACCTGCCCGGCGCAGGCATGTACACCCCGGAGCTTTGGGATCTGTACATTGCAAACGGAACAGAAGTTGCGGCGCTTTCGCCAGAGCTTCAGGCCTTTATAGCAGAGCACGGGCTCATCTTTGCGGACGGCGTGGTAAACCTTACGTTTACTGAGCTGATACACGCAGGCGGCCTTCTGGATATACTCTATATAGGCGTAAAGATAGGTCTTTACCCCTCCCTGATATTCATGGGAGTAGGCGCTATGACAGACTTCGGTCCGCTTATCGCAAACCCAAAGTCCCTGCTTCTGGGAGCAGCTGCACAGCTCGGAATATTCGGCGCTTTCTTTGCCGCAACATTCTTCTTCCCTGCTAACGTTGCAGCATCCATAGGCATAATAGGCGGAGCCGATGGCCCTACAGCTATATGGCTCACGAGCAAGCTCGCACCCGAATACCTCGCCCCGATAGCTATCGCGGCATACTCCTACATGGCTCTCATCCCTCTGATCCAGCCTCCTGTAATGAAGCTGCTCACCACCAAGGAAATGAGAGAAACAAAGATGGAACAGCTCCGTCCGGTCTCCAAGACCCAGAAGATCCTGTTCCCCATCATAGTAACCATATTCGTCTGCCTGCTCCTGCCCTCCGTTGCGCCGCTGCTCGGCTGCCTGATGCTCGGCAACCTCTTTAAGGAATCCGGACTTACAGACAGGCTCTCCGATACAGCACAGAATGCGCTTATGAATATAGTAACTATATTCCTTGCAACTTCTGTCGGAGCTACCGCAAGGTACGACAGGTTCCTCAACCTTCAGACCATTCTGATCGTTGTCCTTGGCCTTGCAGCTTTCGAGATAGCAACCATAGGCGGCCTGCTTTTCGGACGCATCATGTACCGCGTCACCGGCGGCAAGATCAACCCGCTCATCGGTTCCGCCGGCGTTTCCGCAGTACCTATGGCAGCCCGCGTTTCCCAGAAGGTCGGACAGGAAGCCAACCCCTCCAACTTCCTGCTTATGCATGCCATGGGACCCAACGTTGCAGGCGTTATAGGCTCCGCTGTTGCAGCAGGATTCCTGCTTGCCCTCTTCGGTCAATAATCAAATCAGAAAGGTCCGCAGTTATATGCGGACCTTTTTTTACTGTAATGCAAAAAATATATTAGAAAAAGCGCAAAAAAGTTCTTTGCGAACAGCAGTATATATGGTAGAATAAATCTTGCAAGATATATAATCCACTGAGAAGGTCCACACGCTATGAAGGGAATCAAAAAACTCTCACTAGTAGATCAGGTATATGATCAGCTCCGTTCGGAGATCGTAACATTAAAACGCCCCCTGGGCACCAAGCTCAACGTAAACGAACTTCAGGATGTTCTGGGTGTCAGCTGCACTCCTATAAGAGAAGCTGTAAACCGTCTCCAGCAGGACGGACTCGTTACCTACGAGAACAATGTCGGAGCTCACGTTTTAGATCTAACATCCAAAGATGTAGAAGAGATCCAGCACGTAGGCTGCCTCCTCCACTGCGAGGCTGCAGACCTTGCAATGAAACTGGATAAGGACAAGACTGCGGCAGAGCTTGCTGCACGTCTGGAGGACTACAAGTCAGCCAAAACGCCTCAGCAGGAATCCTCCGCTGTAACAAATTACATCAAAGTCTTCTACAAGCACTGCGGAAACTCCAGGCTGGAAAAGTCCCTCTTTGCCATCCAGGGCCAGCAGCAGCTGCTGCGCAACATGTACGCAAACGCGTGCGCTGAAAGAGCCTCGGACGCGGAACTATTCGAAGCCCTTACCAAGGGCTTCGCTAACGGAGATATGCCTCAGGTAAGGCTCCTTCTGCAGCAGAACGTAGCTCACATGAATGATGTCATTATAAAGGCGCTCTAAATGATAGCAGATTTCAGGTATAATGATACCGTAACAAATTTCGTATTCATAGGAGAAGCCGGCTGCGGCAAATCTGAGATAGCAAGCAACCTTGCTTATCAGCTTGCAGCAGAGGGCAAAAAGCCCGTGCACTTCTTCGATCTGGACATGACAAAGCCCCTCTTCCGTTCCAGAGACCTGGCAAAGCCAATGGAAGACGCAGGAATAATAGTCCACTTCGAGGAGCAGTTCATGGATGCGCCAACGCTTGTCGGCGGCGTAAGGCCTCTTATGATAGACCAGGACTGCTACGTAGTTCTGGACATTGGCGGAGACTACATAGGAGCCCGCTCCATCGGAGGTTTCGCTCCGCTTATAAACAGAGATAACACCGCCGCGTACTACGTGGTCAACAGCTACAGACCATGGTCAGCAACCATAGACCACATAGACGGAGTCCTCTCCCAGGTGCTCGGCGTATCGCACATACAGCTTGCAAAGCTTAGATTCATAGGTAACCCAAACCTCGGTATCAGGACCGTTAAAGAGGATGTCCTCAAAGGAATAGAAGAAACAAGAGCCATCCTGGAGGACGCAGTTCCGGTAGACTTCTTCTGCGTAAGAAAAGAGCTTGCAGAAGGCCTGCCGGAAGATATAAAGATCTACCCCATAGATCTTTACCTTACGTATTTCTGGGAGGATGATCTGGCATAGTCTGATCCCCTGCCCTCAAATAATAGTATCAACCTGTTTTTAATGAAAGGAAGAAGAGAACATGGCAATGATCAAAGTCGTCTATGAACGATGCAAGAGCTGTGGCTACTGCGTTAAGTTCTGCCCCAAGAACGTTCTCGAGATCGGCACCAAGGTCAATTCCAAGGGCTACGAGTACGTTGAGCCGGTCCGCCAGGATGATTGCATTGGCTGCGCTATCTGCGGCCGCATCTGTCCGGACGGAGCCATCGAAGTCTACAAGTAAAGGAGGCAAATCTAATGGCAAGAGTATTTATGAAAGGCACCGAAGCTATAGCTGAGGCTGCCGTACGTGCCGGTTGCCGCTTCTTTGCTGGCTACCCGATCACACCGCAGAACGAGATCCCCGAGTATTTCTCCAGGCGTCTGCCCGAAGTAGGCGGCACCTTTGTACAGGGCGAATCCGAAGTTGCATCCGTTAACATGGTATACGGCGCTGCTTCCACAGGCGTCCGCTCCATGACAAGCTCCTCATCTCCGGGAATCGCACTTAAGAGCGAAGGCATTTCCTACTGCGCAAGCGCAAGGATCC
>CADALS010000158.1 GCA_902788795.1 uncultured Eubacteriales bacterium
CGATGACCTTGCCCTTGTAGACTTCTATAGGCTTAAGAATGTGCTCGTGGTGGCCTATTATAATGTCTGCGCCGGCGTCGATAGCGAACCTGGCGGCGTAGCGCTGATAGTAAGCGATAACTTCAGGTATAAAGTGTATGCCCCAGTGGAAGGACACCATAAGTATGTCCACCTGAGGACGCAGCTTTGCTATGTCGTCCAGCATGTTGTCCAGATCGTCCGGGTGCGGGAAGGAGAACATCCTTACCGGGGTCTCCGGCTGATCATGTTCTTTGGGAACATAAGCAGTAACTCCGCGAAGAGGGTTAGCGCCAGGCCTTTCCTCGTTTGCCCAGTAATCCTGAGGCAGTATGGAGCAGTAAGCCAGCATGCCCACCTTTGTGCCGTCCGGCAAGGTCTTTATGACAGGCTTTCTAGCCTCTTCAAGGTTGGCGCCTGCGCCTATGCAGGTCATTCCGTGCTCGTTAACGAACTTGATGGTATCGAAGAAAGCAGGTCTGCCCCAGTCCATACAGTGGTTGGTAGCAAAGGAAATGATATCATAACCAGCCCTTTGGATAGCCTCTGCCATCTCAGGGCGGCAGCGCATAGGAAGCCTCGGCTGGCAGGCGGGTGTTCCGCTTGCGGCAATGCAGGGCTCCAGCTGGCCAAATACGAGATCCGCGCTCTTAAGCGTATCCCTTACCTGGTCGAACATCTGGTCCGGGTCCTCCCTGTTGGGACCGACATCTCCGGTTGCTATAAAAGTGTATTTTGCCATAAGTGATCTCCTCTGGCTTTCATAATTATCAGATGCTGTAGATGCCTACAAGACCAAGTACTGCGGAAAGTGCAGCAGCAACGATAGCCATGATAAGAGCCTTGTTGAACAGGCCGTCTCTTATGTCCTTGTCCGGGCAGGAAGCGATCATGATAGCGCCGCCTGTGCTGAACGGGCTGACTGCAGTTGCGGAAGCACCGATAGCAATAGCAACGAGCAGAGGTACCGGGTTGGCGCCGGAAGCGCTTGCATAGCTTACAGCTATAGTACCAAGCATCGGGTATACTGCGTTGATAGCGCCGGAGAACAGCGACAGGAAGGATCCGAGCAGGGACAGAATAACAAGCATCATGGTAAAGCTGACGCTGTCGGAGAGCTTGCTTGCCAGGAAATCAACTACGCCGGCTTTGGTAGCAACTGCCATAAGTGTGCAGACACCACCTACCTGAGTGATGGTTCCCCAGGGAACTCCCTTTACGATAGCATCCTTTTCGGAACCGAGCTTCATAAGGCCGCAAACCAGAACACCTAATAAAGAGAGCATCTGGATGTCGCAGACTGCAGAGAGCTTCTTTATAACAGCGTTTGCCGGCAGGAATATCTTGAGCAGGTTCGGAAGGATGACCAGAACTGCAACGATAGCAATGATGATCAGGTTCTTCTTCTGAACGTCGTTGAACTTAGGAGGCTCTTCCATCTCGATGGCTCTGGTCTTATAGCCCTTGAAGAATATCCAGGTAATGAAGAACAGAACGAGGGTGAGTATGATCCATGCGATAACTACCTTCCATGCAGTGGTCTCGCCGAGTCCTGCAAGCCAGCCTTCAGTGGTCTGAGTTACGACTGAGCCCTGAACAGCCCAGGGGAACCAGGTACCGATGGAGCCGCCGAATACTACGATGACTATGCAGACGTAGGGGTTGAGACCTGCAGGTGCTGCAAGTGTGAATGTGAGCACTGCAAGGATAGCGTTAACAGCTGGCGGGGGTGCTCCGCATGCTCCGATAACAGCTCCTATGAACAGAAGCATGAACGGGATGAGCCATGCCTTCTTGCGGACCTTGTAGAGCATCTTCTTGGCAAGAAGAGGCAGGGTCTCGTTTGCAACCGCAAAAGAGAAGAACATGGTGATGGTCATTAGCTGGAAGATGGTGCTTGCAGGCCAGCCTGCAACTACTTCCTTGACCCTGTATCCCTGGATCCAGCAGCCTATGATATAGGCGAATACGAACGCCGGGATACCGATGTTGCTCTTGAACTTATAGCTGATAGCGATAGATATCACTATAGCCGCAAGAGTAAGCCATAACAGTGTACTGACTTCCATAATTACTCCTTTCAGTACGAAAAATAAATGCGTGAAAGTTTTCTTGAATATCCGAAAACTCCTTTGAAACGCATAAATAATACCACCTCCGTCAGGAACAATAAAAACAATGGTTTTATGTGGCGCCACAGGGAAAAACCTGTTATAATCAAAAGTAAAAAAGCAACGCCTGCCGTTAAAGCCAGATCGTTGGCAAGGAGTATCATGATCAATTCCGACCTGTATAATTTCACGATAGTGGCTGAAGAGCTGAACATAACAAGCGCTGCGGCCAGGCTGTATATAACGCAGCAGACGCTCAGCGAACAGATAAAAAGGCTGGAAAAACAGTACGGAGCGCAGTTTTTCGTAAGAAAACCAAAGCTCAGGCTGACCCCTGCAGGAGAGCGCATGCTCACCTACTGCAGAAAAGTCCTGTCCGAAGAGGCCGCGCTTTTAGAAGACCTGCAGGATCTTGACCGCAGCAAGTCTTACCGCATAGGCTACAGCGGAACAAGAGGCTCTTTCATACTCTCGCGAGCTTTCCCTATAATAACCGCAGAGCATCCGGGTATTAACATAACACTCATTTCTGACACTACAGGAAATCTGGTCTCAATGCTCTCTTCCGGAAGGCTGGATGCATATATAACATCGGGCAGCAGCTGTCCTCCGGGGTGCAAGGCGGAGGTAATTTACATCACGACTTTTGTATATATCTGCAGACGATCGCTGATCTCGCAATACTGCGATATCGATGGCTTCGAAGCTCTGCCCTACTCGGAAAAGCTCGCTGTGATCACAAGGACGCCCTTCTCTTCTGTGCCTTCTCACTTTCCTTTCAGAAAGACTCTGGATGAATTCAGGGCACGGCACGGGCTGACTTTCAACGAGCAGTTTGCCCTGACCAGCTCCAACCTGAATTTCAGCCTCTGCAAAGGCGGCCAGGCAGGAATCATACTTCCTGTAGAGCTTGCAAGAAGGTACACATCAGGGCTGGACCTGTCGGAATATGTCAGGCTCCCTCTCCACGACATGATAGAAATAGAACCTCTGACCCTTATAACAGGCGGCAGCGATCCGGCAATAGCGCCTGCGGAATTCCTGTCCATCCTGAAGACATGCAGTCCGAAGGAAGATTGAAACCCTGACAGTATTATGTTATCTTTATAAGTGTATTATAGATCTATTGAACTGATTTGGAGGCAAACCATGAAGATCAAGAACGTAGAACTAAGACTTATCCACCCGGACTTTACGAAGTCTTCCAACCCTAACATGAAGAACTTCACCGGCGGATGCTACCCCATAATGATAAGGATCATAACCGACGAGGGAATTTACGGAGACGGCGCCGTGAGCCTCGGCTTTGGCGTTGGCCAGACCGCTGTAATAGAGCTTGCAAAGGACTTTGCACGCAGGATAATAGGAAAAGACGCTCTGGAAACAGAGGTCATCTGGGAGATGCTCCACAACACAAGGGCCTTCCCCACCTGGCTCTACCAGTCCGTGCAGTCCGGCTACGACATGGCTCTTTGGGACATAAAGGGCAAGGCTTTCAATGTTCCTGTTTATAAGCTGCTTGGCGGCGCTCAGAGAAAGAAGATGCGCGCCTACGCAAGCCAGCTGCAGTTCGGCTGGATAGACAGCCAGCACATGGCAGCAAGCCCCGAGGACTACGCAAGCAACGCCAAAAAGGCTGTAGAAGCAGGCTACGATGCAATAAAGGTGGACTTCTGGGCCTACGACGAGGAAGGCAAGCCCATGACCCACGACATGCGCAAAGGCCTTGTAACTCCGCGCATAATGAACATAGTGGAGGACCGCGTTGCCGCTACAAGGGAAGCTATCGGACCCGATGTAGACCTGATACTTGAAGGCCACGCGTTCACTGATGTTACAACAGCCATCCAGTTTGCGCAGAGGCTTGAAAAGTACGACATTCTCTTCTTCGAAGAGCCCTGCTTCCCCACTCCGGAAAACTACAAGCGCGTACGCGAAAAGCTGCCCATGCCCCTTGCAGGCGGCGAGCAGAGCGTTACCCGCTGGGACTTTGCGCCCTACCTTATAAACGGCTCCATGCAGATACTGCAGCCTGATGTAGGAAACTGCGGCGGCATATCCGAACTCATGAAGATAGCAAACTTTGCGGATGTATTCGACGCATCCATCCAGGGCCACTGCTGCGAGACTCCTATAATCCTGTCCGCTACTCTGCACATAGAGGCGG
>CADALS010000159.1 GCA_902788795.1 uncultured Eubacteriales bacterium
GAAGGCGCGGAGGCTGCAGCCGAAAGAGCTGATATGGACAGGCTGGAGGACCGCTTCCTTACTCACCCGGCGCTTTCCATAGAGCAGAGCCGCACAGTCATAAACTCCATGGCCGGCAAAACTCTGGAGTGCGTAACTCTTGCAATAGGGGCAAGGCGAAGCTTGGATAAAGGACCTGTAAAGAGGGTGCTGGAGCTGGAGGAAGTCATAGACCGCTACGAGGACAAGCTTGGCGTCTACCTCTCAAAGGTAACTCAGGTAGGGCTCACCAGGGATCAGTCCAAGGAAGTCAATATGTACCTCAGGGCGCTTTCGGATCTTGAGCGTATCTCCGACCACGCAAGGAATATCGCGGAAGTCGCTTCCCAGATGGAAGAGTCCAAGACCCGCTTCTCCGCAAGCGCTGAGACAGAGCTCAGAAAGCTGGAGGACGCGATCTCCGAGATAGCGCATATAACGGTGCGGAGCTTTACAGAAGGCAACGATAAAGACGCGCTTCGCGTAGATCCGCTGGAGGAAATAATAGATTACCTCTGCGATGAGGTCAAAAAGCGCCACATAGACAGAGTAGGGCGCCAGGAATGCACCTTGGAGACAGGCTTCGTTTTCAACGATCTTCTGACCAACTACGAGCGTATCTCCGACCACTGCGACAACATAGCCATCGACGTGGTAGAATCCGTAAACAAGGACGAGGAAATGTACGCCCACGAGTTCAACGAGAGGGCAGAGTACAGGACCGGCAAGGTATTCTCCGATTACTTCAGCGAATACCAGGAAAAGTACGCTATATAACTATTGCAGAGGAATAACAACAGTAAGTGTAAATCTATCGGCATCCGGCTTTAAACGCAGGGTGCCGTTGTATTTTTCAAGTGTGCGGCGTATGCTGCGCAGGCCTATGCCGTGGTTCTTCTTGTCCTTTTTGGAAGTGAGCGGCATGCCGTTGCTTAGGGTGACTTCGCCCTGATAGGTGTTAGTGAAGGCTATTACCATCTGGCCTGCCAGCAGCTCCGTCTTTACGCGTATGCTGCGGTCCTCTGCCTTTTCTACCTTTTCGCAGGCCTCTATGGCGTTGTCCAGGGCGTTGCCGAAAATAGTGCAAAGGTCTGTATCCTTAACAAAACCGAGCTCTTTGCAGTCGGCCTGTATCTCCAGGTCGATCTTTTTAGTTTTTGCAAGAGCCTGCTTTTCCGCAAGTATGCCGTTTAAAAGCTCGTTGCCCGTTTCCACAAGGCTCTCATAGGGATCCAGCTGCTCAGCAAGGCTTCCAATGTATTCGCCCATGCGCTCGCTGCCTTCGCCGGCAAGCTTTTCTATGGCAAGCAGGTGGTTCTTCATATCGTGGTGCAGGCGACGTACTTCTTCGTCGCGCTCTTTTTGAAGCTGCAGGTTCCTGAAATACGCGTTGTTGATGGCTTCCTGCAGGCGCATTTCGTCAGCGGCTTTTTTCTCGTGAAGGTAGCGTATGAAGCTGGCCAGGAAGGCCACCACTACAAGGCTGAGTATGACTGAAAAGACTGTAAGCTCCGTGTGTTCTCCTTCTGTGGAAGAAACGGAGGGCAGGGCTTGTTTTATGTAGAATTCGCAAGTTATAGACACTAAAAGCACCATCCATTCGGCTGGCTCGAAGTGCTCCATGCGGTCCAGCTTAAGAAGGCTGCCTGCATAGAAGAATACCAGCGCGTAGACTGCCCACTGCAGTATAAGGCAGATGATAAAGTCCAGAGAGGCGCTGCCTGTGAACACCCTGGTGCCGCGATATATCTCGACCAGTTTTGGTGCAAAGAATACGTTCTGGCAGGCCGTAAAAAGAATAGTTACCAGAGCCGCAAAGAATGCGTTGCGCTTGAAACTCCTGATTCCGGCCACGCTGAGCGCCAGCCAGTACACCGCAAAGCGCAGCAACACTCTGAGATAGTATTGAATGCCAATATAAAAATACAAAGGCGCGGTCAGCATCAGGCAGGCTATGCCGGCGGCGATATGAGCCCGGCTTTTGGCCTGCCTGGCAAGCGGCCTGAAAAAGACCATGACTAAGGCCACGTCGAATATAAACTGCAGTATCGCTTTGGCTTCGAACCTCATCAGATCCTCCTTAAAGCTTCGCAGCTACGCCAGGCCTTTAAATTCTGCAAAAGCATAGATAAGGTCCTGCTTGCGGTGCTTGCTGAGCGGAAGCTCGCTGCCGTCCTGCATGCTTACAGTTGTCTGGTTTATCGATCTAAGCTCCTGCATGCTTACAAGGTAGCTCTTGTGTATTCTGAAAAAGCCGGAAGCCGAAAGAGTTTCTTCCAGCTTTGCTAAAGGCGTGCTGCAGCGCTGCTTGCTGCCGTCCTTCAGGTGAAGAAAGACATCGTGCCCAAGAACTTCTATCCAGCTTATCTCATCTGATTTGTAGGCTTTTATGACGCTCCCGTCCTGGACCACCACGCTTACTCCTCGCTTCTTCTTCAGCATCGTGAAAACGTCCTCCAGCTGCCAAGCAAGCTGGCGGTAGTGGACAGGTTTTTTAAGGAAGCCGAACGCGTGCACCTCGTAGCCTTCTATGGCATATTCGGACATTGCGGTTATGAATATGATCTGCACGTCCGAACCGTTTTGCCTTATGGCCCTGGCGGCATTCATTCCGGAGAGGGTCTTCATTTGTATATCTAAAAGAAGCAGGTCGAAAGAAGGGGAGAAACGCTGCATCAGCTCCTCTCCGCTTTTGCAGATCGTAACATCCAGAGTTTCGCCGCTTTCTTTTTCGTAGCTTTTCAGCATTTCCAGGACGCTGTCCCTGCATGCTTTTTCGTCATCGCAGACCAGAACTTTCCACATATCCGCCTCTCATTGGTGCCTGAAACTTACAAGTTAATTATAAAATGCCTGTAATATAATCTCAACTGTTTTCGCCGGGAAGGATGATCCCATGCGTCCACTCAGGAAGCGCAACGGCCAGTTGGGAAGACAAAAACAGCCACTTGGGAAGAAGGCTCCCCGCTTGGGCAAAACTATTGAAATCTCAACGTGTTTTGTGTTTTACTAACGCCGTGATCGTTAATCAGTTTTATTTGCTAAACGTTCGGAGGTTTGAAATGAACACAGCAAAGAAGTCCAATGCAACAAGGGCTTTTATCATCGCTACAGTAGTGATGATACTTGTATCCCTTCTCAACTGGGCAGTCATAACCGGCACCGGAAAGACCAAGATCGTTCAGATGGATCTTGTGGCCCAGAACGGCTATGAAAACACCGCGCTGCTCTATGTGCCTAAGACAGCAACAGAAGAAAACCCGGCACCCGCTATCATAATGTTCCACGGTATTTCCGGCAACGCCCGCAACCACGAGTCCTGGGCGGTAGAGTTCTCCAGAAGAGGCTTCGTCGTCCTCTCTGTTGACTGGTACGGAAACGGCGGCACAGACTTCAACGGCCAGGCTCTTACAGCTACCGAATGGCCTGCTCTCCAGAAGTACGTAGACTACATCAAGGGCCTCGAGAACGTCGACGCTGACAATATCGTTATAGGCGGACACTCCATGGGTACAGACCCGGCCTACTTCCTCTCCGCAAGGAACAACCCCAAAGTCTGCCTGCTGTGCAACCTCATCTCCCCGGGCGTTGCCAACTCCGAAAAGGAAGTCTACAACGGCAACCTGCTCTCCCTTACCGGTACTGCAGACAAGAGCTCCGCAGACAAGAACTACTGGGACAGGCTCGGAAAGCTCTGGAGCCACTTCGGATATAGCGGCTACGGCACAGACAACAGAGTACCGACCGACAAGATCTTCGGATCCTTTGCTCAGGGCAATGCCAAGCTCGTTATCCGTCAGCAGGACATGATCCACGAGGCTGCATTCATCAGCGCTGAGTGCATAGGCAACCTGCTCAACTTCTCTCAGGATGCTATCGGACACGACAACATTCCCAACTATATCGAAGGAACCAATCAGATCTGGCAGTGGAAGGACGTTATAGGACTCGTTGGAATGTTCGCGTTCGTGTTCTTCATGCTCACTCTGGCAATATACATCATCACCAATGTTAAGGGCTTCCAGGATGTTCTTCAGCCGATGCCCAGAAACATAGGACTCCGCGGCAAGGGTCTGGCTCTGTCCATCGTGGCTGCTCTGGTCTTCCCGCTGATCGTTCTCCGCTTCGGCGGCCCGATCTACAAGCTGATCACCAATATCTACAAGGCTACCAAGCTGTTTGGCGGAAACATGCAGAACTACGGCTTTGCTACAGTTCTTGGCATCAACCTTCTTGGTATAAT
>CADALS010000160.1:0-4259 GCA_902788795.1 uncultured Eubacteriales bacterium
TCAAAAAGATGCCATAGGCCAAAAACTTGGCATACTTTCGGATATGCTCAGCGCGTCCGGCAAGGACTCGCTGCCTTCAGTTGTCATCACTTACTTTGTAAGCGACGCCAGAAAAAGCGGGGGAGAGTACCGCAGGGCGGAAGGCAGGATAAAAAAGATAGACGCACTCAGGCGCGTGCTTGTTATGGAAGACGGAACGCAGATACCTGTTGCAGATATACACGAAATAAACTACTGATATCGGAGGAAACAATGGAAAGACCGGAAGACAGAGTAATAGAACGCTTCTTAAAGTACGTATCGTTTGAGACTACATCTGACGAAAACAGCGGCACGACCCCAAGCAGCAGCAAGGAGCTTGCTCTGGCTGAGTATATAACTGAGGAACTCAAGAAGATCGGCCTCAGCGATGTCCGCATGGACGACAAGGGCTATGTATATGCAGTCCTTCCCGCAAGCGAAGGCGTGGATGCGCCTTGCATAGGATTCATATCTCACATGGATACCTCTCCGGACGCTCCGGGGGCAGACATAAAGCCTCAGATCATAAGCTACGAAGGCGGAGATATAGTCCAGAAGAACGGCGGTGTAATAAGCGTTTCGGACTTTCCTTTCCTGGAAGGCTACAAGGGCCAGGAGCTTATCATAACAGACGGTACCACGCTTCTTGGCGCGGACGATAAAGCCGGAATTGCGGAGATCGTAACCGCCATGGAGATGCTCATAGCAGATCCGTCCATAAAGCACGGACGCATAGCCATAGGCTTTACCCCGGACGAGGAGATAGGCTGCGGTGCGGACTATTTCGATGTTAAGGGATTCGGCGCAGAGTATGCCTACACCGTGGACGGCGGAGCTCTTGGCGAGCTGGAGTATGAGAACTTCAATGCCGCAGCAGCTGTAGTTGAGTTCCACGGTCTTAACATCCATCCGGGCAGCGCAAAGAACAAGATGAAGAACGCTGCGCTTATGGCTGCGGAGTATGTTTCTCTGCTTCCTGCGGCAGAAACACCAGCCCATACAGAAGGCTACGAAGGCTTCTATCATGTCCAGGAGATCAGCGGGGACGAGACTTCCGCCAAGGTCAAGATGATAATCAGAGACCACGATATGGACATCTTCACAAGGCGCAAGGAGACCGTGGCTAAGCTTGCAGAGCTCATAAACTTCCGCTACGGAGAGGGCAGCGCAGTCTGCACAATTAAGGACAGCTACTACAACATGAAGGAAAAGATCCTTCCTGTTATGCATGTAATAGAGCGCGCGGAAAAGGCCATGAAGGCTGCAGACGTGGAGCCCAAGACCGTTCCTATCCGCGGAGGCACAGACGGCGCAAGGCTTTCTTTCGAGGGTCTTCCTTGCCCGAACCTTTCCACAGGCGGAGAGAACTTCCACTCTGTAAAGGAATTCGTGTCAGTACCTGCCATGAAGAAAATGGTCCAGGTAATAGTCAATATCGCAAAAGCATAGTCTAAAATGGATATCCGTTACAAGCTAGTCAGAAGCAACAGAAAAAGCATAGGTCTACAGGTATCCGCTGGAGAGGTAATCGTAAGAGCTCCTTACTTTATCAGCAGCTACCAGATAGAGCACTTTGTTGCGGAGCACGAGCAATGGATAATAAAGCAGCTGCAAAAGCAGGCAGCAGCAAAAAGCGCGGCTGCATCTGTAAAGGTAATGACACCTGAGCAGGTAAGCAGGCTCAAAAAGCTTGCAAAGACCATAGTGCCTCAGAAGATAGCCTATTACGCGCCGCTGGTGGGCGTGTCCGGAAGGGTTAAAAACATTCAGCTGCGCTGCCAGAAGACCAGATGGGGCAGCTGCAGTTCCACCGGAACTATATGCATAAACTACCTGCTTCTGCTTGCCCCGGATGGGGTCCTGGATTCAGTCGTGGTGCACGAACTCTGCCATCTTCTTGAGATGAACCATTCCCAGAAGTTCTACTACCAAGTGCGCAGGGTATATCCGGAATACGATAAGCACCAGAAATGGCTTAAAAAGAACGGCGCCGTGCTTCAGGCCATGGTCCCGGAGAATTTAAGATAGTAAAAAACACTGAAAGGAAACAGACGTACCATGAAGAATACTCTCACAAAAAAGGCAGCCGCTATAGTACTTGCAGCGGTTCTGGTGCTTACAAGTCTTGCAGCTTGCCAGACAAAAGCGTCTGTTGTAAAGCGCACGGAAAACAGCAACAGAGGTACGCAGCTGCACAGCGGGTTTTAGCAGCATTCCCAGCTGGCCACGTTTAGTTTATCCTGCAAAAGTGGAGGTATCATTATGAAGATCAGCTACTTTGGACATTCTTGTTTTACTATTGCCTCAGAAGGGTTCACAATTGCTCTGGATCCCTATGATGGCTCTGTTCCCGGCTATCCGCCGCTTGCTCTTAAGGCAGATATGGTGTGCTGCTCCCACGGGCATTTCGACCACAACTACACCCAGGCTGTGGAGCTTTCCGGCACTGAGCGCAGCTGTCCGTTTGTCATCAGCCAGATAGAGATCCCTCACGATAAAGAGGGCGGAGCTAAGCGTGGAATGAACTTAATACGCATTTTCCAGGCCGAGGGTAAAAAGATCATCCACTTCGGAGATACAGGCTGCATGCCGGGCCCGGATGCTATAGAAGCTCTTAAAGGAGCGGATGTGGCAATGGTCCCTGTAGGAGGCTTCTTTACCATAGATGCCAAAGAGGCAAAAGAGCTTATGGAAGCCATAAAGCCCGTCGTAGTTATTCCTATGCACTATAAAAAAGGAACTCAGGGGCTCCCTATGATAGGCACCCTGGACGATTTCCTTGAAGCCTGCAAGGGCTCAGATCTGAACATCCGTCCCATGGAATACGGAGAGAAAACAGAAGTTTAAAAAGAGGCCGGGATCATCCCGGCCTTTCTTCTTATTGATATCGTTTGGCTTTTTACAGAGCTCCCGCGTGGGCGCTGTAGTATTTTGCGAGGCCGCCTTCTGCGGTCTCTCTGTATTTTTTGCCCAGGTCTTTTCCTGTCTCGTACATGGTCTTGACTATGGTATCGAAGGATATCTTCCTTGAATTCGTAAGGAAGCTGGCCAGAGAAACAGCGTTTATGGAACGCATCGCAGCTACAGCGTTGCGTTCTATGCAAGGTATCTGAACAAGCCCCTGCACAGGATCACAGGTAAGTCCAAGCATGTGCTCCATGGATATCTCAGCTGCGTATTCTATCTGGCCTAAGTCCATGCCAAGAAGCTCAGCAAGCCCGGCAGATGCCATGCAGCAGGCAGACCCGACCTCGGCCTGGCAGCCGCACTCCGCGCCCGAAATAGACGCGTTGGTCTTGATAATATTGCCTATTATTCCCGCCGTGGCCAGTGCGTGGAGTATGGTCTCGTCCGATATTCCAAGTCTCTGCTGGTGATAGTAGAGCACAGCAGGCACCACGCCGCAGGATCCGCAGGTGGGCGCAGTTACAACAGTTCCGGCGCTGGCGTTCTCCTCGCAGACCGCGTAGGCGTAGGAGCAGACTATGCGGTTCTCCCTAGTCTCCGGAGTTTCTCCCGGCGCGTACTGGCGGAACAGATAGCCGGCCTTCCTCTGTAGATCAAGCCCTCCGGGAAGCACTCCGCTCGCGGCAAGGCCTCTGCCTATGGCAGCCTTCATTGCTTTCCAAACATCCGAAAGATGCTCCCAGAGCTTAGGGCCTTCCATTTCCTCTGCATACTGCCAAAGCCTTAAGCCTTTTTCCCTGCAGTAAGATGCTATCTCGTCAAAGCTATTGTGGGGGTAAACATCAATAGCCTCCACGTAAGTGCGGTCTGCAAGCCTTATAGCGCCTCCTCCTATGCTGTAGACGCGCTCGCAGGCAAGCTTATCCGCGCCGCAGTAGGGCTCTATATCCATGGCGCAGGGGTGGTCCAGATCTTCTCTGTCCGAGCAATCGAAAACTATCTCCACCGGAAGGGGAGCAAAGCTTTCTTCGAGAACTGTGTCTGTCATGTGGCCGCGGCCTGTCTTGGCAAGCGAAGCGTATAAGGTCACCTTAAAATGGTCCACCTTGGGGTAAAGCTCCTTCATAAGGCACGCAGCTCTTTCAGGCCCCATCGAATGAGAACTGGATGGACCTCTTCCTATCCTGTATAAATGCGTTAAACTCTTCATTTTGTTCCTGTCTTTTGATCAGGTCCTGTAAACTACTTTCCGAAACTATACTCTATGCCAAACTCTTCGAGAAGGGTCTTGCACATGTCTTCCGTGCCCTTGCCGTTTCTTTCGAAAAGGA
>CADALS010000160.1:4308-4973 GCA_902788795.1 uncultured Eubacteriales bacterium
CCATGACGTTGGATCCGTCCTTGATGTTGATCGTGAATTCCGGAGCGTCTTTGCTCTCTGCCCTCGGAGAAGGCTGGGTGCAGAGCAGGGTCTTCCTGTAGCCTTCTGGCGTCATTATAACAGCAGTGAGCCTGGTCCTGAATGTGGATGCAGGGTCTATGGAGCAGCACATGTTAGGATTCAGGAAGTCTACAGCAAGCACGGGGCGGTCCGGGTACCATATGATCTTCTGCTCTCCGCCGTCCCCGGTCTTTTCCCAAAGCTCGCAGATACCGTCCTTGCATTCCACCTTGTAGCCGGACTCATTGTATCCGGTGTTGTACTCGGCGGCCTGCGGGAAGAACTTGAATCCAAGACCTACATCGCAGAACATCTTCTTTCCGTCCAGGACCACAACAACGCCGCGGTGGCGGAAGGGCGGCATAAAGTCTCTGCCGCGCACTATCCTTATCTCAACGCCGTAGCAGTCGTAGCCCAGAGTGCGCAGTGCAGCCTCCAGAAGGCCGTTCATCTCGTAGCAGTAACCGCCGCGCCTGTCTGTTATTATCTTCTTGAAAAGGTCCGAAACATTGAGGCTTGGAAGCTCCGCTTTGTCCCAGACGTTAAGGTTGTCGAAAGGTACATAGCGGTGGTGGTTTTTCAGGAGCATGTCCAGGTGCTCTCTG
>CADALS010000161.1 GCA_902788795.1 uncultured Eubacteriales bacterium
ATCTCCGAGATAAAATAGTACGAATACCTTGGGATGCTGTATTTCTCCAGCACCTCCCTGACCATTTCCAGATTATCTTCTGTAACATCGAATTCGTAGTCTTCGCGCAGAGGTATCAGCCAGAACGACTGATTGGTGCTTACCTCGAAAGAATTCTCCAGGCGCTCCATATCGTCAATCTCTTCTGCCATTACTTTAAGAACATCTATCTGCCTTTCCAGCAGTTTTAACTGTTCCTTGATCTGGTCTGCCTGCTGCAGAGCAGCCTCCCTTTGCTGAGGAAGATCTTTCTCGTAGAAAAAGCTCTTTATATCCTGCAGGCCAAAGTTAAGGCTTCTAAGCAGCTTAACGTTGTAGAGCCTGGAAAAATCGTTGGAAAGATAATACCTGTAGTGGTTTTCGGCATCGTGGCGCGGACTTATGAGCCCCACGCTTTCGTAATACCTGACTGTTTCCGGAGTAAGATCCAGAAGCCCTGCTACCTCGCTTACTTTGTATTCCTTGTCCTTCATAGCTGCCACCTCCATACCAATTATAACAAAATGGTAACACATATTAAAGAGGGAGTGTTCAATTTGCGGACAATATAGAATTGCTGAAATATAAAAAACAGCTGTACAGGATCAGACCTGCACAGCTGCTTAATACTTTTTTGTGCTATTCTGTCAAAACAGCTTCATCGCCGTCCCAGGCGAGCTTAACGTTAAGACCGGCTTCAGTTGTGATCCTCTGGAAGTAATCGAAGATCTCCTGGCCTACCTTGCCCTGGCCGTGGACATAGGGGATGCCGCTCTTTTCTGTGAGCAGGAATACCACTCTGCTGGATACTACCTTGCCGTCCTCTATGATCAGCTTGGCTACCGGGCAGTATATGGACTCTGGCTGGAACGGATATGTAGGATACTCCGGATCTGGAACGAATCCGAACCTTGCTATCCTCTGCTTTACCCAATCCGCGTTATGAGCGTCTCCGTGCACCTTACCCTTGAAATTAGGTGACATCTGCGGAGTATACATAACAAAATTATTGAGTCCGTGGTATATCGGCTTGCCCTTATAGATCTCAAAGCCGTGGGAAACGTGGCTGTGTGAACCCATAACAGCATCTGCGCCGTTATCTATTGCAATGTGCGCATAGAGCTTCTCCCAGTCGTTTACGAGCACGGGTTTATGAACGTAGCCCTTGTGGAAGTACACGATAAGGATATCGCACTGAGCCTTAGCCTGCTGTATTTCTTCCGCCATCCTCAAAAGAGCGGAAGGATCCACGTAGTTCTCGCCCATGAAGTCTGCGTCAAAGTGCATAGGCTCCTTGAATCTCCAGTTATCGAACTCCTGCTTTTCTTCTCTTTGCTTTTCCCATGAAATGGACTCTACAGGTGTAAAAGCTCTGAAGAAATTGATGGGAGCGGTACCGGCCTGATCGGGGCCAGCAAACTGCTGCTTTCCGCCTACGGCGTTGTAAGCAAGAACACCTACCTTAACTCCGCCCTTCTCAACGAAGGCCGGCTTTCTAGCCTCGGCCTCGTTCATGCCGCCGCCTGCGTGGGCTATGCCGTTTTCCTCGCACCATGCGATAGTATCCTGGACACCGGTCTCCTTGAAATCGTAGAAGTGATTTCCGGAAAGAGTTACAAGGTCTACCCTGTTCTTTACCGGATCCAGCGATTTAACAAGATTACCTTCTACGGAATTTCCTACCGGAGCCTTAAGATAAGCTTCTTCCAGCTGGAACATGCGGAAGTCTGCCTTGTCCAGAAGTTCCGTTACGCCCTCGCAAAGCTTAGCCGGGGTAAGGTTTGGATCCGAACTTGGTATGGAAAAATCTCCGCCGAATAATAGTGTCTGTCTAGCCATGGTATCTCCTTACTTAGCGGGAACAAACTCCCAGGGAACGTTTGCGAATACTGCATCAAACAGTCCGAGCCATGCAAGAACTGCAGTGATGACTACAAAGAGTATAGCGATGATGACCATAGGTCCGACCATCTTCTTTCTCTTTTCCTCGTCTGTGCAGCCGATGATGGACAGTGTGCCGCCCATGGAGAACGGGCTGAAGCCTGCATACTGCAGACCAACCATCATGCAGATAGCAAGTACCATCGGGTTAACGCCTGTTGTAGCATAGAGTCCCGGGATAAGAGCAACCATAAGAGGCTGTACTACAGCGCCGGAAACTACCAGAGACAGAGCTCCGCATACGAGCAGGAATACCGGTGCAACTATGCTTGCGGGAACCTGGCTTCCGAGCCACTTGCCTATAGTATCAGCAATACCGATCTTGGAAGCAAGGCCAACGAGTGTACCTGTGCCGCAGACCATCAGGATAGCGCCCCAGGGGATGCTCTTCTTGATAACGTCCTGGATATCTCCTATCTTGAGAAGATGGTTTACGCAAATGCCCACAGAACCAAGGAGCAGGAAGTCCATGTTCTTGGACATCCATCCGGTAACATCATTCTTTGCGAACTGCTGGATGACCATAGGAACTACAAGAAGAATTGCAAGAAGCATGATAATTGTGAAGGTCTTCTTCTGTACCGGGGTCATGGGTTCCGGCTTTTCGAACTTGACTGTCTTGTCTGTCTTCTTGAATGCTCCGGTGATGATGCAGAACACTATGAAGAAGATGAGCAGGAATACCATGTCGTAGATCATGGCGCCGTAGCTGATCTTTCTTGCTGTAACTTCGCCGAACACCTTGATGTTGATGGATGTCTTGGAAGCAAAGTCGGAAGTCCAGGGCAGCAGGTTGAATGCGGTACCTGCGGTGTAGTAACCCAGCGCAGCTACCAGAGGATTAAGACCCATTTCTGTAGCGATACCGAAGAAGATCGGGCTCAGGAAAACAGGAGCAGCATTGGAGCCAGCGCCAAGAGCCATAACTACTGCGGTAACGAGCCAAAATATGAGCGGCATGAAGCGGGATGCTCCGCCGGCTCTGTACAGGATGTTCTGCGCAACCTTCTGGAAGGTTCCGTTATGCATACCGAAACCATAGAAGAAGGTACCGATCAGCATGTAGAAGAAGATGTTGGTCGGGAACACTCCCATTACATCCCTGGATGTAAGGCCGAAGAATACCGGGCCTACCAGGAATGCCATAGCAAGTGCTATAACACCAATGTTGGTCTTGAGCACTTTGCCGATAACTATCGATGCAACGATAGCCACGACGAATACCAGTACGTTGTTCATGATTCCTCCTTAACAATAATGCATACTAAAAAAGATATAATTACTGGTACTTTGATTATAAACCTTATAGTAACTATAAGGTCAATAGGATGACATTAAATAACTTTTCTAATCAATCAAATTTCCCTCTTCTGCATAAAAAAGACCGGCCGGACTTGCCGGTCGGTCTTTGATGTTTTGATAATGTTCAGAGAATTACTTCTTGTTGAACTTCTCGATGACTACCTTGATCTGCTGGTCAGCATCCTGCTGGAGCTCATCGATCTCCTTGAGGGAGAAGATCTGATAGGTGTTGGTGGAACCAAGAGCCTTTACCTGCTTCATAGCATCCTCGTCCTGGAGGATCTTAGCGCTGAGGTCGTTGATCCACTGAGCAAGCTCGTCAGGCATGGAAGCCGGAGCATACATGGTCATAGGCCATGCGCAAACGAGGCTCATAGCGTCTTCCTTCTTAACGCCCTTGATCTCGGGAACGATTGGGATATCTCTGAGCGGCTCGAGGTCTGAAGTGTACAGATCTCTGCTTGCTACGCTGTTGAGTATGCCCTTTACCTTGCCGCCGCGGACATCCTGAGCAGCCTGAGTCTCAGTGATGATAGCAACGTCTGTGTTGGTGTGGCCCTGTACCCAAGTACGGATATCAGATGCGGAGCCCGGAACTTCCTTTACCATATCAGCGGTGATGCCGAAGTAGTTAAGGATGAGCTTGATACGGACTTCGTGCGGAGTTCCCTGGGTGTAGGAGATACGGATTTCCTTCGGGTGAGCCTTGATGTACTCAACGAGAGTCTCGATGCTGTTGAATCTGGTCTCGTCTGCGGAGATTAGTGTTACAGCACCGGAGGGCTGAGCCTGGCCTACATTGCCGGCTATAGCCTTGAAGTACTTGTGATCAGCAAGGTTGTAATCCCACTCACCGCTGTAGTACTGAGCAATAGCGCCAGCGCCGTGGAACATGATGACGGAACCGTCGTTAGCCTTCTGAGCTTCAGCAACGATCTTAGCGTGGTCGTTTCCGTTACCGGTCGTGTT
>CADALS010000162.1 GCA_902788795.1 uncultured Eubacteriales bacterium
ATCATCGACTATGAGCTGGACCGCAGCGGCAAGTATATCCCGGCGGTGGTCACCGGCACCTACAGCCTGGTGGACAAAATCGTTTCCTCCTTCTCCGCGGCCATCGCCACCGGCTGCGTGGCTCTCATCGGTTATACTGCCACCATGCCTCAGCCTGGCGACCCCGCCACCTCCGGCGTGTTCTGGATGACCATGTTCCTGCGCTACGGCCTGGCCATCCTGGGCTGGATCGTCACCCTGATCGCCATGCGGTTCTGCAAGCTGGATAAGAATGAAATGGTCAACGTGCAGAAGCGGATCGAGGAGAAGAAAGCTTTGGCGCAGAATGAACTGTTTGAAAAAGAACTGCACAAGGGAGATTCTGCCCATGCGTAAAATCACAGTATTGAAGGAGGGCTGGCGTTTCGGGAAAAGCCGGGACGCCGCCCTGGAAGCGGTTTCTCTGCCCCATACCTGGAACGCAGTCGACGGCCAGGACGGAGGCAATGACTACTGGAGAGGCACAGCGGTCTATACAAAGACCTTCAAAAGGCCATGTCTTGAAGACGGACAGAGATGCTATATAGAGTTCGGCGGCGCAGCTATGACAGCAGATGTGGTGCTCAACGGCGCGGCGGTGTCTCACCACGAGGGAGGGTACGCAGCCTTCAGAGCGGATATAACCGAACTGCTCAGGGGAGAAAATCTGCTGACTGTAAACGTTGACAACAGCGCCAACGACAAGGTGTATCCGCAGATGGCGGACTTTACGTTCTACGGAGGTATCTACAGGGACGTTAAGCTGCTGATAGTTCCGAAGCAGCATTTCGATCTGGATGAGTGCGGATCGCTTGGCATAAAGGTGACACCTTTTGTGGACCTTGCCGCAAAGAGCGCTGTAGTTACGGCTGAAAGCTGGCAGCGCGGAGGAGAGTCGGTAAGATTCTCCGTTATAACAGAAAAGGGCGAGGAAGTCTGCACGGCAGTTTTAGAAGGCGGATACGCAAAAGCTGAGCTGAAACTTGAGGATGTGCACCTCTGGGACGGTGTAAACGACCCTTACCTGTACACGCTCAAGGCAGAGCTTATTTCAGGCGGAGATACTGCAGACTGTGTCTGCACCCGCTTTGGCTGCAGGAGCTTTTGCATAGACCCGGAAAAGGGCTTCTTCCTTAACGGACGCAGCTACCCTCTGCGCGGGGTCAGTATGCACCAGGACCGCAAGGAAAAAGGAAATGCCATCAGCGCAAGCGATCTTGCGGAAGACATGCAGACTGTAAAAGAAATTGGGGCCAATACTTTAAGGCTTGCGCATTACCAGCATGCTCAGGCGTTCTACGATCTTTGCGATGAGAACGGAATAATAGTCTGGGCAGAGATTCCTTACATTTCCAAGCACATGAGCGGGGGCAGGGAGAACGCAAGGTCCCAGATGAAGGAACTCATAACCCAGTGCTACAACCACCCGTGCATAGTCTGCTGGGGGCTCTCAAACGAGATAACCGCAAGCGGAAAGGTAACAGAGGAACTGCTGGACGACCACAGGGCTTTGAATGAGCTTTGCCACAGCATGGACAGCACCAGGCCCACGGTAATGGCCCATGCGTTCATGCTTGAAAAGGATTCCCCGCTGATACCGGTGGCGGACCTTGCCAGCTACAACCTGTATTTCGGCTGGTATCTTGGCGAGCTTGGCCAAAACGATGAATTCTTTGATGAATATCATAAGATGTTCCTGGACCGCGTTATCGGTTTTTCCGAGTACGGAGCAGACGCCAACACCGCGTTCCACTCTTCCGCGCCGGAAAAGGGAGACTATACGGAAGAGTACCAGTGCGTGTACCACGAGCACTTGCTTAAGTGCATAGACGAAAGACCATACCTTTGGGCTACGCACGTTTGGAACCTGTTCGATTTCGCAGCTGACGGAAGGGATGAAGGCGGCAAGAAAGGTGAGAACCAAAAAGGCCTTGTGGAATTCGATCACAAGACCAGAAAGGACGCTTTCTATCTTTACAAAGCAGCGTGGAGCAAGGATCCTTTCGTGCACCTGTGCGGAAAGCGGTATAAGAACCGCGCAGAGGATGTTACAGAGGTAAAGGTCTATTCCAACCAGGAGACTGTTGAGCTTTACGTGGATGGTAAGCTGCTTGAGAGAAAGCAGGGCAGCATGGTGTTCTGTTTCAGCGTGCCTCTGACCGGTGCCCACAGGATAGAAGCTGTAAGCGCAAGCCTGCGCGATGCCATGGATATATGCCGCGTACGGGAACCGGATCCGGCTTATCTTTTCAGAAAGCAGACTGTGATCAACTGGTTCGATACAGCTGACTACGACCCGTCATGCTACTCCATTAAGGATACCATGGGCGAGCTTTCAAAGAATCCGGCTACTGCGGCGATTCTCGGCAGGATGATGCAGAGCATGGCTGCAAAGCGCGGCGATGTTGCAAAGGAGGCCAACAACAATGCCAACCTTCAGAAGATGATGGCAGGCCTCAGCCTTGAAAGCCTTATAAAGCAGGCCGGGGACAGCGTCCCGTCAGAGATGATAAGGAGCCTCAACGCCGCCCTGCAGCAGATAAAAAAGTAGCATATTAACATAGTAACATAGGGGCGGCCGAAACCGCCTCTGCTTTTTTGTGAAGTTGGCACCTGAGAACCGTCCCCGAGTGCTATTTTGCTATGGAGAGGTAGTGGCAGGCGCCGGGGCCGAGGACTGCTTCCATCTTTTCGCGGAAGGCGTCTTTTTGGTCCAGCGGAACGTAGGCCTGTATCGTGCCGGCAAAGCCGCCGCCGTGAACTCTTACCGCGCCGCGTCCTCCAAGCGCCTCTTTAGCAAGCGCTATGCAGTCCGCGTAGCCAGTGCTTTCCGGGTGGGACTGCGGAATAATGTTCTTAAGGAACTTTTCGGAGGAGGCTCCGGACTCGCTCACAAGGCGCAGGTATTCATCGAAATCTCCGTCCTTAAGAGCTTTGGCGAGCTTTCCGGCTCTCTCGTTTTCCGCAAAGAAATGCCTTGCGCGTCCAACGGCAAGCTTGCCGAAGCGGTCTTCGAGCTCGTCCACTCTGGAATCGAATTCGGCCTCGTTTACATCCCTGAGCACTTCCTTGCCGAAAGCAGCCGCGATCTTTTTCATATCAGCGGGAATGGCTGCATAATCTCCGGTAAGGTCTGCGTGTTCCGTGCGGCTGTCTATAATGCACAGCGCGTAGCCGTAGTCCTCGAAGCGCGCGTCTATCTGTTCTATTACCGGATGGGCCGGGTCCTTGAAATCTATTGCAACTATATTGCCAACAGAGCAGGCCATCTGGTCCATAAGACCGCAGGGCTTGCCGAAGTAAACGTTTTCTGCGTACTGGCCTATCTGGGCTATCTGCACGTCTGTAAGAGCGCCGCCGCAGTAGAATTCGTTGAATATGCGTCCTATAAGAACTTCGTAAGCAGCGGAGGAGGAAAGACCGGATCCGGAGAGCACTTCGGACTTCATAGTGGCCTTAAAGCCTCCGACCTTGTAACCCAGCTGCGATATGCGTGCCGCAATGCCCCTTACAAGGCTCTCAGAGCGGTTCTGCTCGCCTTTTTGAGGCTCAAGGACAGATAGTCCCACCATGAGGTCCGGATAGCCCAAAGAGGCGATTTTTACGGTATTGTCGTCTGTCTTTTCGGCTTCTGCCCTGATATAAAGATCTATGCCTGCCGCCAGCACTCTTCCGTGCTGATGGTCTGTATGGTTGCCGCCCAGCTCAGTTCTGCCGGGAGCACAAAACTGCTTTGTCATTGCTGTGCCTTCCGCTTATTCTGCGCGTTTTCTGAAGGAGTAGATAGTCTCTGTTCTGAAGACATCCTCGGCCTTAAGTACAGTAGTGGGGAACTCCGGATGGTTGGGGCTGTCCGGATAGTGCTGGGACTCCAGGCAGATCTCTGACGCGGTGTTGTAGAGCTGCATAGCCGGCTGGTCCGTGGTGACCGTCATCTCCAGGCCGCTTTTCTTGCCCACAAGCAGCGCCGCATCGCGCCTTCCGCTGCCGTTAAGTACGAAGTTGTCGTCGTAGGAGGGGACAAAGTCCGCGAGCTTTCGCAGATCGAACCTTGTGCCTTCCACCGGCAGGAGCTTTCCTGTAGGTATCAGCTGGCTGTCGGACTCCGTAATAAAGTTCGCGTCTATCATTATCATGTGGTCCTTAGCCTCTCCGCCGCCGTTGAGGTTGAAGTACATGTGGTTGGTGAAGTTTATGACTGTG
>CADALS010000163.1 GCA_902788795.1 uncultured Eubacteriales bacterium
TTCTGGCAGGCCCGCTTAACTTTATGAACATGCCTATTATGGTGCCGGGCCAAAGCGCCGATGCCGCAAGCCCGAAGGCCAGTCCGGGCTCTTTCGGAAGCAGCAGGTATAGCATCCACAAGGTTACCGGCATGGTGAGGTTTATAAGCAGCTGCCCCGCCAGCGCCGGCAACATGCTTCCAGCGAAGAAGGCTGTGAGCACTGCCGCCGGAACTATGCTTAAGACCGCGCTTTTTCCGCAGCCTATGCGGTCGCAGAGGTACCCGCCGAGCGCCTTGCCTGCAAACACGAAAAGCGTTAACAGTAAGGTGTGCACCGCTCCCTGCTTCCAGCTGAACACAGCCGCGCTTCCGCCTATAGCCCTTACAGCTACGGCCGCAGTAAGGAGCACTACAGGAAGCACGGGGAAAGGTTCCTCCCCGCTGCCAAGGCTGCGTTGTGGGGTCGCCGCGCCGCCCACGGGAACCCCCCTGCTTGCATAGCCCTTCAGGTAGAGCGCGCCGCCGAAGCCTGCAAGCGCCAGAAGCGCCGCCGCAAGGTAAACGCAAAGCTGCGGATACAAGGTGCCAACAGTAACGCCGAAAGCCCCAGGCGCCACGAATATGCCAAGCGGAGCCGCCTTGCCGCCGCTCCTTTTTAAGGTAACAATGCCTCCCGCCACGTGAAACAGGCTGTTTCCAAGTCCGGTTATGCAGGCCGCGGCCATCACAGTCAGGCTGTCCAGCGCGCCAGCCGCAACTATCACCATGCCAGCGCACGCCAAAAGACCGCCGGTCTTAAGGCTCCTCCGGCACGGCCCGTACCTGTCCAGAATGTAGCCAAGCACGCACTGCGTGGAGAACGCCAGCGTGTTGTAAACGACCACGGCGTTAGCCAGCTCAATGCCCAAAGCACCGCGCCCGAGCACCGCCGCCACGCACACCGCGTCCACCAGAAAATGTGCTAAAGCATTGAATATACTTATCATAATATTAATTATATACCACAACTGTCACCAATGCAAAAAAGACTTAAGGCGGCCGACACTGCGCTCTTAACGTTCTCGCGAGCGGGCACGCCAGGAATCTGTGTAAACAGTTTTTTTGACAATTTCGGTCTAAATATGGGTTTGTGACAGCAAAAACAGGCGGTTACCAGAATTTACCAGGAGCATTTACCGGATCTTCCTAATGCATTCAAATAACTCCTGATGGAGATATGCACATATCAAATATAAACATCAACAGCAGACCCACCTGCTTCGTAATATATTCCAATATCAAATATTCTTGCGAAAAGAATCTGAATGCAAAAATGAGCTGTTTCCAAGAGCTGAAAAAATGCTGTCTCAAAGTCAATAAAAAGGCTAAACTGTCAAAGTTTTTAAAAGCAGCTCTATTTGCGGGTTATCCGCACCTCCATAAACACTTTGCAGATCATTTGCAGGCTATCCATTACCACGGTGCATTCCATCCGCATTTATCAACAGCAAAATCAAGATCTTTACAGCCCATCTTTTTTATTAACTTTTTATGCTTTTTAGTGTATAATCTGCAGAAATGACCCGCAGCTGCAGCCTGAAAGGCCGGAACTGCTGGGTAAGCAAGACCGAAGAAAGGCAAAACCATTGGAACTACTGGATAAGCAAAACAGAAGGAAGGCCTTCAGTCAAGGCTTCAAGGACGCCATACCAATTGGTCTTGGCTATTTTGCTGTATCCTTTTCCCTTGGCATAACCGCGCAAAAAGCCGGCCTCACAGCGGTCCAGGGCTTCATCGCCAGCATACTTTGCCTGGCATCGGCCGGAGAATACGCAGGCTTTACGCTTATAGCAGCATCCGCTGCGCTTGCGGAAGTGGCGCTCATGACCTTCATAATCAACATGCGCTACATGCTCATGAGCCTTGCTCTCTCGCAAAAGGCTGACCCAAAGATGCCGTTCTTCCACAGGCTGCTTTTCGGCTATGCCGTAACAGACGAGCTCTTTGCCATCAACATCGCCCGCCCGGGGTATCTGGACCCCTTCTACTACTACGGAGCAATTGCAGTGTCCGCGCCGCTATGGGCTGTCGGCACCACCCTCGGCATAGTTGCCGGAGACGTGCTCCCCACCCGCATTGTAAGCGCCCTTTCCGTGGCACTTTACGGCATGTTCCTTGCCATAATCATACCGCCGGCAAAGCAGGACAAAGTCATTGCCCTGCTTATACCCATATGCTTTGCCGCGTCCTACGCATCGCAGGATCTGAGCTTTCTTTCCGGCATCAGCCCGGGAACCAAGACCATGATACTTACGATCGTGATCTCCTCCGCAGCGGCCTTGCTCTTCCCAAGGCCGGCAGATCCCAAGCCCGGCAAGACAGAAAGCCCGTCCTCCGGAAATAAAGGCAAAGACCAGTCCTCCGGAAATAAAAAGGAGGCCCGCGATGCATAGCAACTGGACCTACATTCTTGTGATGTTCGCAATCTCTTACCTGGTAAGAGTGCTGCCCCTGACCATATTCAGGAAACCTATAGAAAGCCGCTTTGTGCAGTCTTTCCTCTACTACGTGCCCTACGTTACGCTGGCGCTCATGACCTTCCCGTCCATGGTGGAGGCCACCCAGAGCCCCATTGCCGGAGCGATAGCCCTTATTGCAGGCGTTGCTGCCGCGTTCTTTGGCGCGGGGCTTCTTCCTGTTGCAGCCATCTGCTGCGCCGTTACCTTCATTGCAGAGCTGATAATCATATAGCACCGCAGGCTTGCCAGATCCGGCGCCACCGCAGGCTTGCAGCTACCTGTAGAGCAGCACCGTACCCACAACGTAAAACACTACGAGCCCGCCTAGTATCAGGGCTTGTTTCAGCTTGTGCTCCGTAAGCAGTCCCACGAACTCCCTTACCGCAGCATTAGGCCAGAAATACCACTTTGTAGGAGCTCCTATGCCTACGGCGCGCATCTTTAAGCGCCTTGCGTAAAGACCGCTTCTGAACACGTGGTAATTGGTCGTGGCAAACGCTACTTTTACTGATGGATCAAGGGGTCTTGGCTTCTTTCCTTCTGACAGGGCTTTAATGTCCTCGACCGCGCTTTCCGCTGCTGTTTTCTCCGCAATGTCCGCAGCAAAAGACGCCGGTTCCGCCTGCTCCGCCTCTTTGAGCGCAGCCTCAGCCGCCACTATCCAGCCCTTCGAATACAGCATGTTCTCAAAGGTAGACGCAGACTTATCCTCCTCGATGACGAGCTCTTCCGGCACGCCCTGCGCCACAAGGTAATTCTTCATAGCAGTGCTTTCCGGCACCACCTCTGTTGGCCCCTGCCCTCCGGAGGTAACGAATACCACATCTTTACCGGTCTGCGCTTTCTGCCTTTTCGCAAACGCCAAAGCAGCGTCAAGCCTGCCTTTTAAAAGCGGCGTGGGCGTTCCGTCCTTTCTTATGCCGCAGCCCAGGACTATCATGTAGTCCTTGTCCTTATCCGGCTCGTAGCGGGAAACTATCAAGGCAGAAACCATGATACCTATGATCATGCACTCAAAATACAGGTAGACAGCGGCCAGGACATTGGTAAACAGGCTGTAGAGCATCACCTCAAACTGGCTGCCGCTTGCGGAGCGGTTCAGCAGGAACATCAGGCCGAAACCTCCCACCAAAAGCACAGAAAGTATCATCCCAAGCACGTTAACAAAGCGCTTTCCTTCGTGCCTTATAAGGGAGATGTTGGACACAAACAGTGCCGCGGAAAACAGCAGGATGAACGGGGACGTCCAGAACGTAAAGCTCCAGGCCGAGTTCATAAGAATGTGCAGGGTGTTTTCCCACGTATAGACATCCGGAGAGGCTGCTATCCTGTTCATCAGGAATACATGCTCTATAAAAAGATACACAAAGAACAGCGCAAAACCGAAGTAATAAATGCTGTTGTACGAATACGGATTGTATTTAAGCTGCTTTATGAAAGCTATTACAAGCTCCGCGATCGCAAGCATGCAAAAACCCATGTCCAGGGTGCATATGTGCAGGGCCTTGTCTTCTCCTCCGAGGAAATATATAAGCAAGTCCCCTGCCAGCACCAGGGCCGCATATGCAAGCAGGTCATAGAGCTTTGGCTTTTTATCAAGCGTATCGAATCTTATCATTTTGCAAAGTGTCCGGGTCTTTCTTTTGTCATATCGTAACATATATCATAGCACAGACAATAACTGATTGACACCAAAAACTTCCCCAATTAAAATAGCTGATGAAAAGCTAAAAA
>CADALS010000164.1:0-4213 GCA_902788795.1 uncultured Eubacteriales bacterium
TACTGCTTTACCTTTTGTTCGCGTACCTGGGAATCACTGTTGCAAGAAAGCTGACGCCCGATCTGCGGGCGCTCTCGTCTGCCGTGCTTCCCGCTAAGGAGCAGCAGTCTTCTAAACGCAAGGCTAAGAACCGTTCCGGTGCCGCGCCTAAGATCCTGGACACCAGTGTCATAATAGACGGCAGGATCGTAGACATCCTCAAGACCGGATTCATAGAAGGGGATATAGTTATCCCTTCGTTTGTGTTAGTGGAGCTCCGCCACATAGCGGATTCCTCCGATGCTTTAAAGCGCCAGCGCGGGCGCAGAGGCCTGGACATCCTCAACCGTATCCAGAGCGAATACGGCATAGAGATCTACGAAACGGGCTCGGACAAGTCCCTGGAGGAGATCCCTGAAGTGGATGTTAAGCTCTTAAAGCTTGCCCAGAACATGAAGGGAGTAGTCGTTACCAACGATTTCAACCTCAACAAGGTGGCAGGCATACAGGGCGTGGGCGTGCTCAACATAAACGAGCTTGCAAACACCTTAAAACCCGTGGTGCTTCCCGGAGAAAAGCTCCAGGTCTTCCTGGTAAAGGAGGGCAAGGAGAACTCCCAGGGCGTTGCCTACCTGGACGACGGCACCATGATAGTCGTAGAAAACGGCAAGAAGCTGATAGGCAAAACTGTGGACACCACGGTAACAAGCGTGCTTCAGACCTCAGCCGGCCGCATGATATTCGCAAAACCGAACTAGCAGCATGTCAAAAGTTTCAGTACTTATCGCGGCTGCAGGATCCGGGGAGCGGATGGGCGGCAGCGTGCCAAAGCAATATATAAAGATAGACGGCCTCACGGTCCTTTCAAGGTCCGTGAAGGCTTTTTGCGCTGTTAACGGGGTTGCGGAAATAGTGGTCATCTGCCCCGCAGGAGGCAGGGAAATGTGCTGCAGCGTGCTTGAAAAGGACCTTGGCAGCGCAGCCCTTGTCGAAAGCACCGTTCCAAGGATAAAGGTCTGCGAAGGCGGAGCTGCAAGGCAGGTAAGCGTTGCAAAAGGCCTTTCCGCGGCGGATCCTTCCGCGGACTTCATACTGGTGCACGACGGCGCAAGGCCCTTTGTTTCTGCGGGTGTTATAGCAGGCGTCCTTGCTGCCCTTGAAGGAGGCGCAAAGGCTGCCGTTCCATGCGTGCGCCCCAAAAGCACCATAAGAACGGCGGAAAAGACCCTGGACAGAAAGCTCCTCTACGAGGTCCAGACCCCCCAGGGCTTTGCTGCAGAAACGCTTAAGGCAGCCTACGCAAAGGCGGCAGCGGATGGCTTTGAGGGCACAGACGAGGCCGGACTTGCGGAGCGCGCAGGGGTGGCCATAACCATAACCCAAGGCAGCTACGATAACGTAAAAATAACCACACCGGAGGATCTTCCCATGCAGATAAGGGCAGGCAACGGATACGATGTCCACAGGCTCGTGGAAGGCAGAAAGCTGATGCTCGGCTGCGTGCACATCCCTTACGAAAAAGGCCTGCTTGGCCACTCGGACGCAGACGTCTGCTCCCACGCCATAGCGGATGCGCTGCTGGGCGCCGCAGCCCTAAGGGACATAGGCTACCACTTCCCGGACAACTCCGCGGACACAGAAGGCATGCCAGGCACGGAAATACTTGAAAAAACAGCGCATCTGGTCCAAAACGCAGGCTTTACTATAGTCAATATAGATGCTACAATTGTCGCACAGAGGCCAAAGCTGGCGCCATATATAGAAGAGATGCGCGCCGCAACGGCAAAAGCGCTGGGCCTGGAAACAAGCCAGGTAAGCATTAAGGCCACCACGGAAGAGGGCCTTGGAATAACAGGCAGCGGAGATGCAATAAGCACCTTCGCAACAGCCGTAATAAGGTAAATAACAGGGCAGGCCGAGGCCTTCGCCCTTTGAACGAAAGGATAATAAAATGATCAAAGCTTCAAAGATGTTCCTCAGCACTCTCAGGGAAGTGCCCTCCGAGGCAGAGATACCAAGCCACATACTGCTTCTGCGCGCGGGCATGATAAAAAAGCTCGTGTCCGGAGTTTACGCATTCATGCCGCTTGGCTACAGGACTCTGCGCAAGATAGAGAACATCGTAAGGGAAGAGATGGACGCAGCAGGCGCTCAGGAAGTGCTCATGTCTGCGCTGCAGCCTGCAGAGCTGTGGCAGGAATCCGGCCGCTGGTACGCTTACGGACCGGAAATGATGCGCCTTAAGGACCGCAACGACCGCGAATTCTGCCTTGGACCAACACACGAGGAGATATTCACAGACGTTGTCCGCCAGCAGGTCTCCAGCTACAGGCAGCTGCCGCTCAACCTCTACCAGATACAGCACAAATACAGGGACGAGGCACGCCCCCGTTTCGGACTCATACGCAGCCGCGAATTCATAATGAAGGACAACTACTCCTTCGACCGCGATGAAGCAGGCCTGGATGTAAGCTACTGGAACATGTACCATGCCTACGAGAAGGTCTTCGACCGCTGCGGCCTTACCTACAGACCGGTAGAGGCAGACACCGGCGCCATTGGCGGCAGCAACTCCCATGAGTTCTGCGCCCTTTCCGAGGTCGGAGAAGAAGAGATCATCTACTGCGATCACTGCTCCATGGCAGCAACCGCAGAGCGCGCTGAGTTCAAGGACGCCCCGGCTTCCGCAGAAGATATGCTCCCGCTCGAAAAGGTCCACACCCCCGGCACCAAGACCATAGAAGCCGTTGCTCAGTTCCTTGGAATTCCCCAGGAAAAGACCATCAAGGCACTGCTTCTTGAGATCTACAGACCGGAAAACGAGAGCGGAGAGCCGGAATATGCCGCCTGCTTCATAAGAGGAGACAGGCAGCTCAACATGACCAAGCTCGTTAACGCCCTCGGCGTTCCCGAATACGCAGTGCAGTTTGCAAACGAAGAGCGCATGGCAGCAGCAACAGGCTGCGTTGGCGGATTCACCGGCCCTGTAGGCCTTCACGACTGCAAGATCATAGTAGATTCGGAGCTCGTGGGCGCAAAGAACCTCTGTGCAGGAGCCTGCGAGGCAGACCACCACATGATCAATGTCAACTATGGCAGGGATTATAAAGGAGATATAGTTACAGACCTCAAGCTTCTGCAGGAAGGGGATCCCTGTCCTGTATGCGGCAAGCCTGTAAAGTCCGCCAGGGGCATAGAGGTAGGCCAGGTATTCAAGCTCGGCACCAAGTACTCCGTGCCCATGCACCTTACCTATCACGACGAGAACCAGAAGGAGCACCCGGTAGTTATGGGCTGTTACGGCATAGGCGTTACAAGGACCTTCGCCGCAATAGTAGAGCAGCACCACGACGACAACGGCATAATCTGGCCGGTAAGCGTAGCTCCCTACCACGTAGTAATAACCGTTATTAAGCCGAACGATCCGGTCCAGATGGATCTTGCCTGCAACATGGCAGCCCGCCTGGAATCCGCAGGCTGCGAAGTCGTAATAGACGACCGCGATGAGCGCCCCGGAGTAAAGTTCAAGGACGCAGACCTTCTGGGCTTCCCGGTAAGGATCACCGTGGGCAAGAAGGCAGCAGACGGCATAGTAGAGTACAAGCTCCGCCGCGGAGGAGACGTAGAAGAGCTCACCGCAGAAGAGGCTGGAGATAAGGCAATAGAGCTCATAAACGCTGAAAAATAGCGCACAGGAGAAGACATGAGAGTCTACAACACCCTTACAAGAAGAAAAGAAGAATTAGTACCGCAGGACCCCAAAAGGCTTACCATGTACGTTTGCGGCCCCACGGTCTACAACTACATCCACATAGGCAATGCAAGGCCCTTCGTGGTGTTCGATACCATGCGCAAGTACCTGGAGTACCGCGGCCAGAAGGTAAAGTTCGTGCAGAACTTTACAGACGTGGACGATAAGATCATAAACCGCGCAAGGGAAGAGGGCATCTCCGCCCTGGAAGTTGGCGAAAAATACATAGAAGCCTACTTTGAGGACGTAAAGAAGCTCAACATCACCCCGGCCACCGTGCACCCCAGAGTAACCCAGACCATGCCGGACATCATAAAGTTCGTGCAGGGCCTTATAGACAAGGGCATGGCTTACGAGGTAAACGGAGATGTCTACTACCGCACCCGCAAGTTCCCCGGCTACGGCAAGCTTTCCGGCAAGAACATAGACGATCTTGAGGCAGGCGCCCGCGTAGACGTAAACGACATCAAGGAAGACCCCCTG
>CADALS010000164.1:4292-5380 GCA_902788795.1 uncultured Eubacteriales bacterium
TAGACCTTCACTGCGGCGGAGAAGACCTGCAGTTTCCGCACCACGAGAACGAGATAGCGCAGTCCGAGGGCCTTTCCGGCAAACAGTTTTCGCGCTACTGGATGCACAACGGATTCATAAACATAGACGGAGAAAAGATGTCCAAGTCCGCCGGAAACTTCTTCCTGGTAAGGGACATACTCAAGGAGTACGATGGGGAAGTTCTCCGCTACTTCCTGCTCTCCGCCCAGTACAGAGGCCCCATAAACTTCTCCAGGGATCTTATGGAAGCCGCTAAGGCGGGCCTTGAGAGGATGCAGAACTGCAAGGACACTCTTAAGCACCTCATGGCTCACGGAGCCGACGGCGGAATGACTGCCGCTGAGACCGAAAGGCTCGCAGCCTACGATGCCCACAAGCAGAGATTCATAGACAGCATGGACGACGACCTGAATACAGCAGATGCCATAAGCGCTATATTCGAGCTCGTTGCAGACATAAACAGGGATGTAGCAGGCGGAGCAAGCAAGGCATTCGCAGAAGGCGCGTTCAAGCTTCTGGACGAGCTTACAGGCGTGCTTGGCCTTCTGCGCCAGGAAAAGAAAGAGGAGATAGATGCAGAACTTCAAAAGCTCATCGACGAGCGAGCAGCCGCAAGAAAAGCAAAAGACTGGGCAACCGCAGACCGCATCAGAGACGAGCTCGCAGCAAGAGGCATCACCCTCAAAGACACCCCGCAGGGAGTCCAGATCATCCGCTCGTAAGGTGCAGTCCGGGTATTTAAGGGATCTGATGAACAATGCAGACAGAGCCTAGACTTACAGATGTGCTGGCGCTGGCCTTTCTCGGCGATGCTCTCTACGAGCTTGCCGTAAGGGAAAGGATACTTAGCGAGTGCAAAATAACAAGGGCAGACAAGCTGCACAAAGAGGCGGTCCGCTATGTGTGCGCTCCGGCCCAGGCAGCCGCTCTGCGCGCCATGATGGACGAGGGCTTCTTTTCGGAAGAGGAGGACGCTCTTATAAGGCGTGCCCACAACCACAAGATAGCAACAAGGCCCAAGAACGCGGACCCGGTAACTTACAAGTGGGCCACGGCATTCGAGGCTC
>CADALS010000165.1 GCA_902788795.1 uncultured Eubacteriales bacterium
CAGGGCGTACTCCGGGATGGCAAACCACTGTTCAGCGCTTTCCGGCGCTGCCGGGCTTCCTATCCTTGCGGTAAAGAAATCCGATGTTCTGAACACTCCGCGTCTTTTGCCGCCAGCCGGTGCCATTAGGCTGCGCTTAAGGCCTCCGTACTCCTTAGGAAGCGCTGAATAAGCCCGTTCCAAAAGGAACGCCTGCCTGCGGCTTACTATATCCTCTGAAGGCAGGAATATGCAAAAGCCGGGCTCAAAATCATGGTCCCTGGAAAGCTCGTCGTCAAAGCCGAAACACTCGGAACCGCTGCCACAGAGCCCCACAGCTATCTTATCCATAAGCTCCGGGAAGTTTTCCGTAAGCATTGGCTTTCCGAACTTTTCGTAGTATTCTCTTGAAAGCTCAAGGCCTTTCATGTATGCTCCTTGCAATTTCCGAGAAGTGCTCTTCTGCAATAAAAAATCCGTAGTATCCAAACACAGGGGCGCATTTTTCGCAGGCGTAGGCATACTCTCCGTCTTTGACTATCTCTTCCGAATCCAGCAGCTCTGCTGCCTTCTGGCAAGCCTCAGCTATCTGATCTTCCGCAGCTGCAAGTCCGTGCTTTTCAGCAAGAACATCAGCTATATTCAGCCACGAAATAGCCTGCTGGGCCTGGGTACCGGGTATGCTCTCAAGGCTTTCTATTGCCTTCAGGAACATTGCCTGGGAATCATCCAGCCTGCCGAGGTCCGCAAGCGTTAAGGCCATGTTGTTGTAAAGGCCGCCGAGACGTTCATCTTCCTTAAGATAGCTTTCGTATATATTCTTTGCGCGCTCAAAAAGCGCTATGGACTTCTCCGGCTCCCGGAAGGCCTTGTAAACGGTTGCAGCATTGACCAGAGCAGTGCCTTCTGTAACGCTGCCATCCAGGCCTATCTTTTTGATAAGCGCCAGAGCCTTTTCCGCGTTGTCAGTGGCCTGTTCTTTTTTACCGGTCTTGCGGTATATGCCCATAAGCTCGTTTCTAAGCGAAAACTGGCCGCGAAGATCGTTTCCGTCTTCTGCCTCGGCCATCCAATAGTCTATGAGCCTTAAAGCACCCGGGAAATCGTCCCGGCTGTAGTACTCATCAAGTTTTTCCAGTACACGCCCAATTGGTATGGCATGCACAGGAGCCTCTTCCTGCCACTGATCTGTGCAGAACGGGCAGTGAGGCTCCTGATAATCTTCTCTTTCGAGGTCCATGTAATTCCTTTGATTACTTTTCTACGGTAACATCCAGGTGTCTGGAAGGTACAGCTATGCCGTTGGCAGCAAGTGTATCCTTGACCTTGTCCTGAAGAGCGAACTTAACATCCCAGTAATCTGCGCTTGCGCAGTAAACTCTGAATGCGAACACTACTGCGTTGTCCTGATACTTGTCCACTGCAACGAACGGAGCCGGATCCTTGAATACTCTGGGGTCTTCAGCAGCCATAGCAGCAATGACTTCCTTAGCCTTGGCGATATCGGACTTGTAAGCAATGCCGAAGTCCATATCTACCCTTCTGCTGCCAGCTCTGTTGTAGTTGGAAACGCTGTTTGTGGTGAGCGCGCCGTTGGGGATGGTAACTACCTGGTTGTCCGGTGTAAGGATGGTGGTGTAAAGAAGTCCTACATCCTGAACAACGCCGGCTTTGCCAGCAACTTCGATGAAATCGCCCTTGCCGAAGTTCTTGGAAGTGATGACCAGTATGCCGCCGGCAATGTTTCCGAGGCTGTCCTTAAGAGCCAGAGCGATAGCAACGCCGCAGGTAGCCAGAACTGTGAGAACGGAGCTGGTGTCGACGCCTATAGCGGACAGAACTATCATGATGACTACTACCCAAAGAACTGCCTGGGTAAGAGTAGCAATGAAGTTGACGACAATGTCGTCCATCTTTGTCTTTGCAAGGATCTTCTTTACTGCAGCAAGTATGAGCTTCATACCTACGAATGCAATAGCAAAGAAAAGAACAGCCTTAAGGATCACGAGCAGGATAGCTGCAAAAGATAACGAACCAAACATATTATTCCTCCTATGATTTTTTTCTTTATTTTACCATAAAACCAGAATTAGATACATAAAAATGTACTGAAGCTGCGTGCATTTTATGATATAGTATTTTTGTTATTCAGAACAAGGAGGCAGACTATGGGCCCGGAAATCAAGGTTCCTGTAACAGAACAGAGCGCGCTCAGATCAAAAGGATACTTCTTTGTGGGCGGACACTACTGCGGAGATCCCGGCAGCAGCTTTATGAGCGGCCAGATGTTCGTGGAAGTCTTTGTTCCCAAAGATATCAGGCACCCCTACCCGCTCATAATGTTCCACGGCGCTGGCCAGACCAACCTGAACTGGCTGACGACTCCGGACGGCCGTATGGGCTGGGCCGACTTTTTTATCCGCGAGGGTTACGTAGTCTACCTTGCAGAGCAGCCGGCCAGGGGCCGCTCTGCCTACCATCCGGAAGTCGACGGTCCGCGCAAATATCATACTGTAGAAGATATAGAAGGACGATTTGCCGGAAACAGCGGAAAATGGCCCACAGCAAAGCTTCACAGCCAGTGGCCGGAAGATGCAAAGCACATGGGTCAGCCGCTTTTCGATCAGTTTGCATCGGCCCAGGTCGAATTTCTTTCGGACACTGCGTACACCCAGAAGCAGGTAGCAGCTGCTGCCGGAGAGCTTCTGGAAAAGACCGGGCCGGCAATTCTCATAACCCATTCCCAGGCCGGGCCTTTTGGATGGAAGATAGCTGATGATCACCCGGATATGGTCAAAGCTGTGGTTGCTCTGGAGCCTGCAGGGCCCGCTTTCACAAATTCAAAAGACGATCCTGCGCCTAAAAACTTCGGGCTTTGCGAGCTCAACATGAGCTTTTATCCCCAGGTAAACGGTCCTGAAGATTTTGTTCTTGCGCCCTGCAAGGCAGAAAGACCCGAAGAAACTGACGGATGGATCATGGATGAGGCTCATATACACAAGCTGACAGGCCTTAGCAAGGTCCCTGCAGCAATACTTACTGGCGAGGCATCTTACCATTCTATGTACGACCACATAACATCTAAACTGCTGACTCAGATGGGTGTTAAGAACGACTTTTTCAGGCTCGGCGATGAAGGTATACATGGCAACGGCCACTTCCTGATGCTGGAAAAGAACAGTCTGCAGATAGCGGAGTTCGTCAAGCGCTGGATTATTATTAAAACAGAATAAAACAATGCTTGCAATAATGCGCAATTACCCTAAAAAAAGGACAAGGAGCTGAGCCTTGTCCTTTTTACTAACTTGTTGCAGTCTGAAGCCGGAAGATCATTCTTCTTTTTTGGTTTTGTTCCTTTGAGCTATAAAGCTGACCAGTGCAACGCTTAAAGATATGATGATCAGCGATATCCACAGTCTCATATCGTTTGTGTCCCCTGTGCCCGGAGGCGCATCCTGATCGTCCCCTCCGTCAGGCTTTACAGGATCCGGATCGACAGGATCGTCAGGCTCGGGATCGACCGGGTCTATAGGCGCCTCGTCCTCTGTTACAGTCAGAGTCGTAGAAGCCTCCCCGTCATCGAATGTGACGGTCAGATCGTGATCTCCGGTGCTAAGCTCCTCCAAAGCAGCCTTATCTATTGTGATTACAGTGCTTCCGATTTCTGCGGTGTAGTCTTTATCCTGCACAAGTTCCTTGCCGTCTACCGAGAAGCTGAGGAAGTGAGAGAAGCAGATCTCTTCGTCTATATTGCGCACGACTCTGAGCACATGACCGGTATCGGAACCCTTCTTCCATTCGGCATCCGCGCCTTCCGTGATTTCGTAGCTGATCTCTACCGGCTCTGTCTTTTCAATTATGTCTTTCGGAGTCATGAACACTGATTCGCCGGTAAGTGGCTGGCCTTCACTGTCTGTCAGGAAGAACCTCACAGAGAGTATGCCCTCCTCTTCTGCCTTATCCCAGATGGGCTGGAGATCGTACCTTACGGTGTAGCGGTCATAGTCAGGATCACTGGATACCTTTGAAAGATCTATGTAGCTGACATGCGGCTCTTTGTTTACGTCTTTATAGCGCGTCTCCACGGCTATCTTATTGATATTAAGTTTATCCTCTCCGATGTTTACAACGCTCAGATCTGCGTAGTGCTTATCGCCAAGGACGATCTGTTCGCCCTGGAGCGTAAGCTTGTTTTCGAAGATGGAAGCACT
>CADALS010000166.1 GCA_902788795.1 uncultured Eubacteriales bacterium
CAAAAGTACTTGGAGCAGCCGGCTTAGTAAACACATTTTCAACAGATATCTTTGCCGGAGCGGGAGCCTCTTTGACTTCCGGAACTGCGCTTACCGGTTTGTAACTGATCTCGGATGGCGCTTCTTCTGCAGAAGGTTCGGATACAGGAGCCGGAGCATCGTGCTTTATCTCCAGCGCGGCAGGGTCCAGAAGAGCCCGCCTTAAGGCCCTTACTACAAAGTCCTTTACTTCTTCCTCCTGATAGAACCTTATCTCGGACTTATGAGGATGGATGTTGACATCCAGAGTCCTTGGATCCACGTTAAGGAAAAGGAAGCAGTACGGGTACTGCCCTTCAAACAGCTTATCGCTGTATGCTTTTGCAACGGCTTGCTCCAGCACTTTGCTGCCTATGAGCCTGCCGTTCACAAAGAATACCTGCTTTCTGCGGTTCTTTTCCCAGACCGTAGGAGAAGACGTGTAACCGCTTATCTCCATGCCTTCTGTCTTGCTTGCCACCTGGACCATAGAGCGGGCCAGTTTTGGGCTGTAAACGGTCAAAATAGCCGATTGCAGCGAGTTTTTGCCAGGGGTCGAGAAAAGTATCGACCCATTGGAAATAAGCCTTATACGGACCGCTGGATAGGCCAGAGCCATCTTCGAAACGAAGTCTATTACCAGTGCGCTTTCGGTGTTGTCCGGCTTAAGGAACTTGAGCCTGGCGGGAACATTGTAGAACAGGTCTTTAACGATTATAGTGGTGCCTTCGTCGCAGGCAGCGTCCTCTATGGAGAGCACCTGAGAACCGTTTATCCTTATCCTGGCGCCTGTTCTTGCGCCTTTGGTCTTAGTTATGAGCTCTGTTCTGGAAACAGCTGCAATGGAAGCCAGGGCCTCACCGCGGAAACCCAGAGTTCCTATATTCAATAGGTCTTCTTCTGTACGTAGCTTGCTTGTTGCGTAGCGCATAAATGCAAGCTCCAGCTCGTCTTTGGGGATGCCGCAGCCGTTATCGCTTACGCGTATGTATTCCTTGCCGCCCTTTCCTATCTCCACAGTTATGAAGGTGGCGCCGGCATCTATTGAGTTTTCCAGAAGCTCTTTAACAATGGAAAGCGGCCTTTCGACTACTTCTCCGGCAGCTATCTTGTCCGCAACATCTGGCGGAAGAGCCCTTATAAGTGTATCGTTCACAGTTTCTGCGCCTCCTCTTTAAGCTCCTCCAGAACGGCAAATGCCTTGGAAGGAGTAAGGCTCATAAGGTCCAGATCCCTCAGTTTCTGGGCTATTACAGAGTCCTGCATGTTGAATAGGCTCAGCTGGGTCTGCTCTGCAGGTTCTGCTTTTGCAGGAGCGCTTACTGCGGGCGAGCTTCCGCTCTCCAGCTCTGCAAGTTTTTCTGTTGCAGCGTCCAGGACCTTTTTTGGCACGCCTGCAAGCTTTGCAACGTGTATGCCGTAGCTCCTGCTTGCGCTGCCTTCCACTATCTTGTGCAGGAAAACTATATTTCCATTAGCTTCTGCAACGTCTACATTAAGGTTTTTGACTCCTTTGATGGACTCTGAAAGGCTCGTAAGCTCGTGGTAATGCGTTGCAAACAAGGTCCTTGCCTTAAGCTTAGGATCCGTAAGGGCTTCAACAACGGCCCATGCTATGGAAAGACCGTCCCAGGTGCTTGTGCCGCGCCCTATCTCGTCCAGTATTACAAGGCTCTTTGGCGTTGCGGTATTGAGTATGTAAGCAAGCTCAGACATTTCCACAAAGAATGTGGACTGGCCCATGGATATGTTGTCAGATGCGCCTATCCTTGTGTATATCCTGTCGCAGACACCTATGCTGGCCTCATCCGCAGGAACAAAGCATCCTGCCTGAGCCATAAGGACTATAAGAGCAAGCTGCCTCATATAGGTGGACTTACCGGACATGTTGGGGCCTGTTATAAGCAGCATGGACTGGTCCTCCCTGTCCAGATATACATCGTTGGACACGTATATGCCGTCGCTTATGGTGTTTTCTATAACCGGATGCCTGCCCTTTTTGATAATTATCTGATCCGAGTTGGAAACAAAAGGTTTTACATAATTATTTCTTACAGCAACTTCTGCAAAACTGCAGAGAACATCGGCCTCTGCAAGGGCTACGGAGCTCTCCTGGATAAGCTTTGTCAGCTCCCTGATCTTCTGCTTAAGGTCTGTAAACAGCCTGTATTCCAGATCGTTTGTCCTTGTCTGAGCGTTCATAACAAGGCTTTCCACCTCTTTTAGCTGAGGCGTTACGTAGCGCTCTCCGCCCACCAGGGTCTGCTTTCTTATGTAATCGTCCGGTGCCATGGATACCTGAGACTTGCTTATCTCTATGTAGTACCCGAACACCTTGTTGTAACCGACTTTAAGGTTCTTGATGCCTGTGCGCTCCCTTTCGGTAGCCTCAAGGCCTGCTATCCACTTGCGGCCGTCCCTTGCGGAATCGTTGATATCATCCAGTTCCTTGGAGTAACCTGGCCTTATCATGCCGCCTTCCCTTACAGTAAACGGAGGATCATCCACTATGGCATCCCCTATCTCCCGGCATATGTCTTCCAGCGCGTGGATGCGGCCGTTGAGCTCAGCAAGAAGAGGATCTTCCATGCCTGCAAGCTCGTCTTTTATATCCGGTATGTAGCAAAGGCTGGTGCGCAGCGCAACAAGATCCCTTGCATTTGCAGTGCCGAGAGCTATCCTGGCTATGAGCCTTTCAAGATCGTATACGCCCTTGAGCGCTGTGCGGAGGTTGTTCCTTGCAAGTATATTTTCCGTAAGGGCTTCCACAGCGTTAAGGCGCTTGTTTATCCTTGCAACATCCGTAAGAGGCTCCCTTAGCCACTGCTTAAGCTTTCTGGAGCCCATAGCTGTGCCGCAGAGGTCCAGAACGCCAAGAAGCGAACCGTTAACATTGTGTTCAAACAGGGTCTCGGTAAGCTCAAGGTTTTTGATGGTGGCTTTGTCCAGCCTCATGCTCACCTTGTTGTCCACTATGCGCAGAGGCTCAAGGTGGGTTATGTCCTGTTTCTGGGTGTCCTTAAGGTAGGACAGCAGCATGCCAGGGGCGCTCTTGTCGTATTTGAGCCTGCCGCTGACACAGGAAATGTATATGTCTTCGGAGCGCTTTGCGAATTCGAAAAGTCCGGGAGCCTTGGTCTCGTCAACGTTTGTTATGATCTCTTTAGGCTGAACTCTTACGAGAACTTCTGTTATCTGCTCCAGCTGCTGTTCTCCCGATGCGTTGGTAGCGCAGAATTCTCCAGTGGAAAGATCGCACCAGGCAATGTCTGCGGCATCGTCGATATAGATAGCCATCAGGTAGTTGTTGTCCTTTTCGGACAGCATGTTTGAGCTGATGACAGTTCCAGGTGTAACTATCCTTATAACTTCCCTTGGAACTATGCCTTTAACTGTTGCAGGATCAGCCATCTGCTCTGCAATAGCAACCTTGTAGCCCTTTTCTATGAGCCTTGCAATATAAGTATCCACGGCGTGGAAAGGAACTCCGCACATTGGAGCTTTTTCGTCCTCGCCGCAGGCCTTTGATGTAAGGACCAGTTCCAGCTCCCTGGAAACGATCTTTGCGTCATCAAAAAACATCTCGTAGAAATCTCCGAGACGGTAAAACAGCAGGCAGTCGCTGTACTGCTTTTTAGTTGCCAGATACTGCTGCATCATTGGGCTGTAAGCCATATCAAGCCTCCAGTTTATCGTGAGCCGCCTTTACTACGGCCTCGATATCTGCCTTATAGCCCGGATCTTCTCCAAGCACAAGGTCTATTAAAAACTCTATATTCCCTGTTGTACCTGTAACTGGAGAATAGTCCAGTCCGTTTACGTAAAAACCGTTCTCCAAAGCATAGCCTATAACGCTGCTTATCACCAGGGCGTGGACCTTGGGATCCTTTACAAGGCCCTTCTTTCCTACCTGCTCCCTTCCGGCCTCGAACTGGGGCTTTATAAGAGCGTTCATGTGAGCGCCTGTCTTTAGGAGCTTGGAAGCGTTAGGAAATATATGCTTAAGAGAAATAAAGGATACATCTGTGCAGGCGTAGTCCAGCTTTTCCGGTATGGCAGAAAGGTCCATTATCCTGAAGTTTGTCTGCTCCATGCAGACTACCCTTGGATCCACCCTGAGCTTGTATGCAAGCTGGTTGGTGCCTGAATCTA
>CADALS010000167.1 GCA_902788795.1 uncultured Eubacteriales bacterium
ATTTAATTGACTTATTGCGCGCAATATGTTAGATTAGTTGCGCACAACAAGTTGCAATATCTGAGCAGTATAATCATTAAAGGGACCGATCATGCAGAGCAATTTCGATCTTCAGAAACACATAGAAAGCGGCGTGGAAAAGATAGTCGCAGATACCATAAAAGCAACTCTCAAAGACCCTAAAGAAAGCGCCTTCATGGCAAAGTTCGCGGCAGCAAGCCGCAAGGCTTCCAAGAGAAGAATGGCGCTGGAAGACGAAGGTCTTCATGTACCTGCATTCCTTATTGCAAGCATCACGAGCAGCTGCAATCTGCATTGCGCCGGCTGCTACTCCCGCTGCACAGGCGGCACCAAGGACACCGAGCCCACAGAGCAGCTCTCTGCTGATGAATGGCTCCGCATATTCAGGGAGGCTGACGATCTTGGCGTAAGCTTTATAATGCTTGCCGGAGGCGAGCCCATGCTGCGCCGCAAGGTAGTTGAAGAAGCAGGCAAAATGTCCAACATCATCTTCCCTGTCTTTACCAATGGGACCTACATGGATGAGGAATACTTCAAGCTCTTCGACCGCTGCCGCAACCTCATACCCGTGTTCTCCATAGAAGGCGGAAAAATGGCCACAGACGTGCGCCGCGGAGCCGGTGTCTACGACCGCATAATGCAGAACATAGACCGCTTCTCCGACCGCAGCCTTATATTCGGAGCGTCCATAACTGTTACCAAGGACAACCTGGAAGAAGTTACTGCACCTGAGTTTATAGACAAGCTGGCCGCCAAGGGCTGCAAGCTGATGATCTACATCGAATACGTTCCTGTAGACGAGAGTACAGAGCACCTGGCGCCCGAAGACGAAGAAAGAGCACGCCTTGCGGAGCGCATAGACAGCTACCGCACAGCAAACGATTCCCTGCTCCTCCTCTCCTTCCCCGGAGACGAGCTTGCCATGGGCGGATGCATGGCTGCAGGCCGCGAGTTCTTCCATATAAACAGCAACGGCGGCGCAGAGCCCTGCCCGTTCTCTCCCTACTCCGACACCAATATCAAGGAGACTTCCCTGCGCGAGGCTATCAAGTCCAACCTGTTCACTAAGCTGCGCGAGGAAGGCCTTATAAGCGGAGAGCACAAAGGCGGCTGCGTCCTTTACGAGAAGCGCAGCAAGGTAGCTGCCATGCTGCAGAGCCATTAGTTGCAGGGCATTTCCGAAAAAGCACCACAGCACCGCTTTTAAGCACAAAAACAGCCCGTCTGACGCGTTTTAAAGTGCCGGACGGGCAATTTTATCGTTTTAGGCTAAATTCTTCTCAAAACGGCTGTTTTTTGATACTGCTGGAGCAGTCCCCTATTCCGAACATGTACTTTCTTACAAGCTTGGCTGCTGCTTCTTTTCCGAGTATCTCCTTCATCTTATCCACAGCAGGTCCGCCCTCTGAAAGCAGCTTACTTACGTACTTCCAGGTTTCTACTTCCTTTGCCTTAAGATCGCACTCCGGAGCGGACTCCAGAAGGTCCATGTAGCGCACAAGGCAGTCCATGAGCATCTTCTCTGTTCTGTCCTCTATCTTTTTGCCCTGCTTGCCTATGCAGGAAGGCAGCTTCCAGCTGTCTGCCCACCCGGATCCTGCTTTGTAGTCCGGAAGGTCCTTGTATTCAGCCTTCACCTCGTCGAAAACGGAAAGGTCGGCTTCCTTAAGGCTGCTTTTGTACATCTCAAAAAGGCCGGTGAACTTACCCATGGCATTTACCGTATCGAAATTGCAGAAGGAGAGATCCTTCTTTTCCGGGGTAATTACGCAAGTCTGCAGCCTCATGGCGCCAAACATTGCGGCGCCGTCCAGCAGGAACAGGTTGCCTACGCCTTCTATTACGTAAGCCTTGCAGGTAAACCTGTATATACCCTTTTTTATCTCGGCAAGGTCGTGCATGTTGCGCTCTTTAAGCACATACCTGGACCCTAAGGCCGAAAAAACGCTTTTATTGATATCCATTACTCTTCTGTCTCTGCTTCTATTTCTTTGATCTCAAACTGGTTGCCTGTTACAAGGAAGGTGTTGGGGCTTCCGCAGTAAGGGCAGATCTTGCCGTGCTTTACTGTCTCGTACTCTTTTTTGCAGTTCTCGCAGAAAGTTACGGCAGGCATTACTTCTATTTTGAGCTCCGCGCCTTTTAATATATCGTCTTTTTCGCGGAACCAGTTCCAGCAGTCCACGAGCTGCTCGTTTACTATGCCGGAGACCTCTCCTATCTGCAGGGTTACGGAGCCGACCCTTATAACTTTGTTCTCTTCGGCTACGTCCCTTATGGTCTTCATTACGTGTTTTACGACGCCAAGTTCGTGCATTTAAGCCTCCTTAAGCTTTGCTGCGCTGTCCAAAAGCCACTCTTCCAGGGCATCCATGCCTTCCCCGGTCTTCGCGGAAACGGGGAAGATCTTAATGTCCGGATTGAGACGCTTTACCCTTTCAAATGCCTTGTCCATGCTGAAATCGAAGTACTGCAGGGCATCGGTCTTGGTGATGACCAGGACATCGCTCTTTTCGAACATCAGCGGGTATTTGAGCGGCTTGTCGTCCCCTTCGGGAACGCTGAGTATCATAAGGTTCCTGTGGGCTCCTGTGTCGTATTCTGCGGGGCATATCAGGTTGCCCACGTTTTCCAGGAAGACTATGGAAAGACCGTTTCCGCTCTGCGAGCCTTCCGCAAGGAGGCTTTCCAGGGCGTCCGCCGTCATTCCTGCATCCATGTGGCACATGCCGTCCGTGTGAGCCTGAATGCTCCTGGCGCCTGCGTTCTCAACGGCTACAGCATCCACATCAGAGGCTATATCCGCCTCCACAACGTAGAGCTGAGCCTTTTCCTTAAGATCTTTTATGAGCCTTAAAAGCAGAGTGGTCTTGCCGCTTCCTGCAGAGCTCATGATGTTTACAAGGAAAATCCCTTTTGCGGAAAGCTTGTCCCTAAGTGCCTGCGCATCGCGGTCGTTGGAATCGGTTATGGTCCTGTGCAGTTCTATAGTCTTCATTTTGCAGCCACCCTTTCCCTTATCCAGTTTGCAAGCGCATCCACGCCCTTCCCGTTCCTGGCAGACAGCGGAAGAATCTGTGCGTCCTTGTTCAGCGGCCTGACGTTCTTTTCGAAACGCTCCGGGCTGAAGCTGAACACGTCGGCAAGCTCTGTCTTGCTTATAACAAGCACGTCCGCCACTGTAAACATCAGCGGGTACTTTAAGGGTTTGTCGTCCCCTTCCGGGGTGCTGAGAATAACAAGCTTTGTGTCTGCGCCGGTATCGAACTCCGCCGGACAGACCAGGTTGCCTATGTTCTCAAGGAAAACGAGTTTGCGGCCTTCCATTTGCGGCACCAGTGCTTTAAGGCCCTGGAGGGTCATCCTTGCATCCATGTGGCAGGATCCGCCGGTGTGCAGCTGCACCACCTTTGCGCCGTGCTCCGCTACAGTCCTTGCGTCTACATCTGAATCCACGTCGGCCTCAATGATGCCTATGCAAAACTCTGCCTTAAGGATGTCTATAAGGCGGCACAACAGCGTGGTCTTTCCTGCACCGGGCGATGCCATGACGTTTATGAAGGCCACATCGTTATCAGAAAGGAAAGCCCGGACTTGCCGGGCGTATCCTTCGTTTTCCTCTTCTATTCCTGCTTTTACTTCAAGAATATCTATGTTTGACATAATAAAGGTTTTGTTACTTCTTTGTGATCTTGTTGATGAGTATCTTGCCTGCGCGGGGGATAACGTAAGGCAGCAGAGCCTTTACCTTATCCTCGGATCTCCACATGGTGCTTGCTTCGGGAACATCCCTGCGGAGGTGTATAGCGTCGAATTCGCACTTGGTGGTGCAAAGTCCGCAGCCTACGCAGCGGTTGGTATCGACTGTGGTAGCACCGCAGCCGAGGCACCTTGCGGCTTCCTTCTTGACCTGCTCTTCGGTGAGGCAGAGCCTGAGATCTGCAAAGGTCTCCCTTGCAACTCCGGCCTTCTTTCCGGGTATCTGCCTCTGGGCGTTGTCGAAGGACTCCATCCTGGTAGGATCTGCGATGTCTTCCTTGTCCAGCTCGATGAACTCTCTCCTGTCTCTTGCCAGACCAGATCCAGCCTGTTTCCGGGGTGAACGAAGCGGTTGATGGAGACTGCGCCCTCGCGTCCGCCTGCTATAGCGTCAATCGCGAACCTTGCGCCTGTGAACACATCTCCGCCTACGAAGATATCAGCCTCTGCGGTCTGCCTGGTGAGCGGATCTGCAATTACAGTGCCGTTGGGCCTTACTTCGGCCTTGGTGCCCTTAAGCAGGTCTCCCCAGACGGCTGCCTGGCCTATGGAGAGCAGTACGTTGCTGCACTCGATTGTTATGGTGTCGTTCTCGTCGTATTCGGGGCTGAAGAGGTGGTTCTCGTCGTAGACCTTGGTGCAGCGCTTGAACACTACGCCGCAGACGTGGCCGGAAGCATCCTTGAGGACTTCCTTGGGACCCCAGCCGTTCATGATCTCTACGCCGTCTTCCTTGGCTTCTTTTACCTCGTCCTTTGCAGCGGGCATCTCATCCGGCTGCTCCAGGCAGAGCATAGTTACCTTGCCCTTGCCTGCTCTGAGAGCGGAACCTGCAACGTCTATAGCAACGTTTCCGCCGCCGACGACAACTGTATCTCCCTGCAGCTTTATGCTATGGTCCAGGTTGATCTTCCTGAGGAAGTCCACACCGGTCTGAACGCCTTCTGCGTCCTCTCCGGGAACGCCTGCAAGCCTTCCTCCCTGCATACCGATTGCAACGAAGAATGCCTTGTATCCCTGATCCCTGAGATCCTGGATGGTAACATCCTTGCCTACTTCCACGCCGCACTTGATATCTACGCCCATAGCGCGGATGGTGTCGATCTCAGCTGCTATAACGTCTTTTTCGAGCCTGTAGCTTGGAATGCCGTTTACCAGCATGCCGCCGGGAACGCTTTCCTTTTCGAAAACAGTTACAGGATATCCATCCCTGCGCAGGAAGTAAGCAGCGGAAAGACCTGCAGGGCCTGCGCCTATAACAGCGACCTTGAATTCATCGCCCCAGAGTCCGCCGTCGTGCTTTTCCACTACAGGAACGTAGCGGTCCTTGGAGTTGATCTCAAGGGAAGCTATGAACTTCTTGATCTCGTCTATTGCAAGAGGCTGGTCCACTGTGCCTCTGGTGCATGCGTCCTCGCAGCGGCGGTTGCAGACTGCTCCGCAGACCATCGGGAACGGGTTATCCTGCTTTATAAGCTTGAGAGCTTCTTCGTAACGGCCCTCTGCAGCCATCTTGATGTATCCCTGAACAGGAAGGTGTACCGGGCATGCTGTCTTGCAGGGAGCTGTACCGGTGGGATAGCAGTTGATCTTTGCATCGTCGCGGTAGTTGTAGTTCCACTTTGTTGCAGGCCAGCTCTTGGCATTGGGCAGCTCTGTCTTGGGATAAGTAACTTCTGTGCCGTCCTTCTTGCAGAGCTTCTGGCCGAGCTTTGCAGCGCCTACCGGGCAGACCTCTACGCACTTGCCGCAGGCAACGCACTTTTCCTTGTCCACGTGTGCTCTGTAAGCAGAAGCGGACATGTTAGGAGTATTGAAGAGCTGGGATGTTCTAAGAGCGTTGCAGACTCCGGGAGCGCAGTTGCAGATAGCAACTATCTTGTCCTCTCCGTCTATATTGGTTATCTGGTGAACGTAGCCGTGGCGCTCTGCCCTTTCCAGGATCTCCAGAGCTTCTTCCTTGGTAACATAGTGGCCTATGCCGCGGTCATCCATGTATTCTGCCATATCGCCTACGCCAAGGCAGTAATCTCCGCGGATCTCGCCGGAGCCCTCTCCGCGCATAGCCTGCTGCTTTCTGCAGGAGCACTCGGAGATGCCAAACTTATCGTACTTATCCAGCCAGTGAGATATGTGCTCTACGGGCACGGACTTGTTCTCCATAGCAATAGCCTTTTCCACGGGGATGACGTGCATTCCTATGCCGGCGCCTCCCGGCGGTACCAGCTGAGTGATGCCGGCAAGCGGAAGCTGGGTCATGAGGTTGAAGAAAGTAGCCAACTGCGGGAACTTGTCCGTAAGCGGCTCCTGCATCATCATGAACTCTGCAGAGCCCGGTACGAATATAGGAAGCTCGTACTGCAGGTGCTTGTCCGGAGACTTAGCCCTGTTCTGCTCTATGATACCTATCCAGCGAAGCTCTTCCACCATCTTCTGGGTGTCTTCCAGGCTCATGTTGTTCATCTCAGCAAGCTCCGGCACGCTGTAAGGCACGCGGGTCTTCTTGAAGTTGAGAAGGAACTTTACCTGCTCCTTGTTGAGTATCATGTCCAGTATCCAGTATTCCGGATCCCTGTTGTTTACTTTCTTGGTAAGCTTTTTGATCATGCGGTCCGTGATAAGTGTAGCCAGCTTTAATACCAGCTGTTCCTTTTCCGGATCTTCCGCTACATAGTTGGGATCCTGCCAGTAATCCCACTCGTTGATCATAGGATCGCCTATCTTCCATTCTTCGAGGCTCTTGCCCATATTTGTACTCCCTTCATAAATGCCTTGCGGCTTAATGTCACACTTGTTTACATTTTAACACAATAAAAGGCGCATGTCATTCAAATAATGACACGCGCCCCATGATTTTTTAAACAAGTTAACTAAACGTCCAGATGCATCATCCTCTGCGGT
>CADALS010000168.1 GCA_902788795.1 uncultured Eubacteriales bacterium
AAGCAGCCACATACCACTTGTTTACGTGCTTATGGCAGTCGGAACTATGATGTCTTTGTATACCGCCGTGCTGCTGGGCAAGAATGACGCATCCAGCCTTGCTGCGATAGTATTTTTATGTATAGTTATAAGCTACCCGGATATAGATGAGCCGCTCAAGCAGGCTGCTCTGCGGGTCGGGGACGTTTTCATAGGGACCACGGTAGCGATCCTTGTGAACGTTTTCAGGCTCCCAAGAAAGAAAAACGAGGACCTGGTGATATTCGCAAGGACAGCAGATCTGATAGGTTCCAGGATGGAACAGCTGGATCCCAGGGCAATTTTCAAGCTGAACAAGCTGTACCAGGATGGCGCAAAGATAGGGCTGGTATCGGAGCACGCTCCGGCATTCTTTACCATGCAGCTTACGCAGGTGAAGCTCAGAGTGCCTGTGATAGTTATGGACGGTGCGGCTATCTTCGATACCAATACAAACCACTTTACCTGGAAGCAGACCATTGCTGAAGACGGCAGGGCGCTTTTAGAGGAAACTTTTGAGGCTATGGGTATAAGCTACTCGGTCTACACTATCCATAAGCATAAGACCTGCATCTTCCACAAAGGGGAGATCACTGAGCCGGAACGCATAGTTTACGACAACATGAAGCGTTCTCCTTACAGGAGCTACCTTAAGGGAGAGATACTTAAAGAAGCGGAGATAGTTTACTACAAGATCATCGATAAAAAGGACAGGATAGATGAGATCGAAAGGGATCTGCACAAGGCTCTTCCGGAGAGGCGCTTCCGCATAGTCAAGAGGGACCAGGGAGAAAGTCCGGAGATAAAAAGCATCTATATTTACGACCACGCGGCGGAAAGAGGGCACGCAAAGGCTGTGCTGATGCAGACTCTGTATCCGCAGATGAGGTCTGAGGACGTTATCATCAAACCTGGCAAAAGAGACGACAGCACGGCTCTGCAGCTGCTGTCGAAGATAGAAGACACCTACGAGCCGGTAAGATTCTGGTAAGTATAAAAACAGCGCGTATCCTTGACACTATCCCTCTTATGAGTATAATTAATGCTATGCAAAACTGCAAAAGCAGGCACATTAATTCTCAAATATGGATACAGTGCAGCTGCATGAAAAGCTGCCTGACAATTCCGGGAGGGTGGAATCAAAATGAAAAAAATTATAACTGTAGTACTTGTTCTTGTCATGATACTGTCTCTTGCATCATGCGGAGGCGGTCAGTCTGCGCCGGGAAATTCCAGCGCGGCGCCGGATAATACAAACGCCGCTCAAAACAACGCAGCAAATTCCAACGAAGCTCAGAACTCCGGATCCGATCCGGGAAAGCAGGATCCGGGCGATCAGCAGGAAGAAAAGGGCGATTCCATACAGGCTGATAAAGTTCTTATAGATAACGAGTTCTTTAAACTGACTTTCAAGGGGATCGAGAACCCTGATCCGCTTTTTTATAATGTCAAGCTTAAGTTTGAAAGCAAGAATACCGGTAATATCAGTTTCACTGACAGAACGAGCAAATTAGCGGTCAATGACATAAAGCTTGTCGATCCCAATTCGTTTATTCACCTGGACGGAAATGATAAAGACATTGATCTGTGCTTGTTCAAAAGCGATCTTGAAGCTATCGGGGTCGATTCTGTCGATAAGATCGAAAAGATATCTTTTTCAATCGGAGCTTATCCTAACAAACAGAGTCTGACACATTATGACTGCGAGATCTATCCGACAGGTCTCGATAACACTTATGTAAGCAAGGCGCGTGCAGCAATGCCTGGAGACGTATCGGTCGGCGAGACTCCGCAGTTCAGGATCTCGGCATTCTGGAGAGAAGGATCTGACTTTGTAAACTGTTTCAACGACATGGGTCTGCACCGACCTGTTATGATCATTGAGAACCCATACTCCACTACTGTCAATTATGCATGGGAAGATTTTACGGTCAACGGAGTCGAGATTCCCAATTATTACACCGGATACAGTGTAAATCTCGATCCCGGTGAAACAGCGATCGTTCCGATGCTGATGAGTATCATCGACAAGAGCGAGCTGGAGTCTCGCGGCATAACAAAGGCGGAAGAGATCAGCTTCATGTTTATGGTAAGGTACGGAGACGGGACTGCAGCCAATACTACCGAAAACTGGTACAAGTGCATCATGGAATCGTCCGACCTGCACAACTGATCAAACAAATAAAAAAGCATCGGGTTGACCGATGCTTTTTTATTTGGTGCGCCAGGCGGGATTCGAACCCACAACCTACTGATTCGTAGTCAGGCACTCTATCCGTTGAGCTACTAGCGCATATGCTCTTACGCACGCCGAATATTATATAGCAGCGTTTCGGAAAAGTAAAGAGCAAATTTCAGAAAAGAAGCTTGTTTATTGCGTAAGCTGCTCCGCAGCCGTCGTTGGTAAGCGTAATAAGGTCTGCGCCTTTTTTTATGCGGTCCACAGCGTTGCCCATAGCAACACCTATACCGGCTGTTTCTATCATATCGAAATCGTTGCCGCCGTCTCCGAAAGCCATGGTCTGCTTTATATCAAGGCTAAGGTGATCTGCAAGAGCCTTCAGAGCCTGTCCCTTGGTAGCCAGTTTGTTGTTTATCTCAAGGTTGGTAGTAAGGGATGATGTTGCTATAAGATCCGGCCAGACAGTATTTACATGTTCTATAGCTCCAAGCAGTGTTTCCATGTTCAGGGTGAACATCTGGGTCTTCTGAAGCGGAAGGCCCTTTTCCTTTACGAAGGGGATAAGATCCTTAACTGGCTTTCGCATGGATCTTACTGTCCTGCAGTAGACCTCGCTTCTTAAATAGTTTTCTATGTTGTCCATATGGTACTTGCCCATATAGCCCTGGCTTCCGATATACGCATCGTAGGCAACGCCAAGCCCTTTGAGATATTCGAGCACTTCCAGGCCTTTTTTCAAAGGTATCTCGGCTTTGTAAATTATATCTCCTGTTTTGACGTTAAGGACCTCTGCGCCGTTTATGGTTATGGCGTAGTTTATGAAGGGCAGCTCTTTTATGCACTGGGGCATTCCATTGTAAAAACGCCCTGTTGCAGGCACTACCTGTATCCCTGCGCTGGCCGCTTTTTCCAGGGCCCACTTGTTTTCGGGCGGAAGGTCTTTATTGCTGTCCAGGATCGTTCCGTCCAAATCGAATGCTATAAGTTTTATATCCATATGTTATCCTAGTGTTTTAAGCAGTTCTGCGCAAAGCAGCGCGCATGCATTATAGTTTATATCGTCGTTTTCCGCAAGCAGAAGGTAGTCTGCCTCAAAGCCTTTGAGCTTTTCAAACAGGCTCTTGTCTACAGGCAGCTTGCGCAGATCGCAGAAGAGCAGGGGGCCTTTTCTTTTAGCAAAGACGTCCAGACTTACCTTGCCGTCTGCGTCCGACTGCAGGTGAAAGCTGTCCTCGTAGTAGGCGGTAGGCATGCACGCCGGCGCTATCCTTGCGTTAAGGCTGAGCTTATCTGCTGCTATCTTCATGGGGCCCGTAAGGACCCTGTACTCCGTGCTGGAGATAAGGTCCTGGGAGATAAGCTTAAGGTATATGCCAGTTTCGAAGGCTATGCGGTCGTAGGGCAGGAAGCTGAGCTTTCCGCAGATAGCTGCAAGCTGGCGCACATCGTCCGCGTTGTGGAGAAGAATAAGTTCCTTTGGCTCCGCGGCGCCTGTCCTTATGTAGGAGTTGTAGAGGCTTATGCACTCTCCGCCGCCTATCATGTCCGTGCGCTGCCAGTCTATGCCAAGAGCTTGTTCCACGGCCTTCTGGCGCAGGCTCTCCATGCGAGGGGCCAGCTGCCAGTAGCTTTTAAGAAGCCTGTAAACATCCAGATTTCTGGACATAGGAAGCTTGTCTGCAAGCCCGTACTTTCTGGCCCTTGTAAGGACGAAGGGTATATCGAAACTGTTGCCGTTGAAGGTTATGAGGCAATCGCAGTCCGCTATCTCATTAAGGATCTGCGAGATCGTAAAGTCTTCGGAAGAGGGACTTTC
>CADALS010000169.1 GCA_902788795.1 uncultured Eubacteriales bacterium
ATGACCACATGCCAGAAGTGCATAAGGACCAACGATATAGACAACGTAGGCCACACTGCAAGGCACGCAACATTCTTTGAGATGCTGGGCAATTTCTCCTTCGGAGATTACTTCAAGAGGGAATCCCTTACCTGGGGCTGGGAGTTCGTAACCGGAGAGCAGTGGCTTGCTATTCCCAAGGAAAAGATCTGGGCCACCGTTTACGAGAATGACGACGAGGCCTATAACATCTGGAAGAACGAGATAGGCATGCCGGAAGAGCGCATAGTGCGCCTTGGCAAGGACGACAACTTCTGGGAGATAGGAACAGGTCCGTGCGGTCCTTGCTCCGAGATCTACTACGACAGAGGCCCCGAATACGGATGCGGCAAACCGGACTGCAAGCCTGGCTGCGACTGCGACCGCTACATGGAGTTCTGGAACCACGTATTTACCCAGTTCGACCGCCAGGAAGACGGCACTTACCTGGAGCTGCAGCATAAAAACATTGATACCGGTATGGGTCTTGAGCGTATGGCTTGCATTATGCAGGGCGTAGACTCCATCTACAGCGTAGACACCATGCAGGCTATACTGCAGGAAGTCTGCCGCATGTCCGGAAAAACTTACACCGGAGGCGCTTCCGCAGACGATATATCCATCAGGATCATAACTGACCACATCCGCGCAGTATCCTTCATGATCTGCGATGGCATACTGCCTTCCAACGAGGGCAGGGGCTACATACTCAGGAGGCTCCTCAGAAGGGCTGCCCGCCACGGCAGGCTCCTTGGCATTAAGGGCACCTTCCTTAAGGATCTTTGCTCCAAGGTATTCGAGACTTCCGGAGAGGCTTATCCGGACCTTCTTGAGCGCGCAGATTACATTCGTAAGATCATAGGAATTGAGGAAGACAAGTTTGCTGCTACCATAGATCAGGGCCAGGCTATACTGGATTCCTACATCCAGGAGGCTAAGGCTAGCGGAAGCAAGCTGATCTCCGGCGAACACAGCTTCAGGCTCTACGATACCTACGGTTTCCCGATAGAGCTCACCAGGGAGATAGCAGAAGATGCAGGCCTTGGCGTAGACGAAGAGGGCTTCAACGCCTGCATGAAGGCCCAGAAGGACCAGGCAAGAGCTGCAAGAAAGGCAGAAGACAACGCAGGCTGGCTTGATGAATCCGCTATGTACAAGGAATTTGCGGCAACTGAGTTCACCGGCTACGAGAGCCTTGCAGGCCAGGCCAAGGTCATCGGCATCGTTAAGGGCATGAGCATGCTTGATTCCGCTTCCGAAGGCGAGGAAGTCCGCGTTATCCTGGACAGCACACCTTTCTACGGAGAAGGCGGCGGCCAGATCGGCGATACCGGCGTTATGGAAGCTGAGGGTAAGTTCTCTGCAGCTGTTACAAACACCACCAAGGTAAACGGCGTTTACGTGCACCACGTTTCAGTTACAAACGGGACCATAAGCGTTGGAGATGAGATAACCGTCTGCGTGGACGAAAAGCGCAGGCACGCAATAGCAAGGAACCACACTGCAACACATCTGCTGCAGAAGGCTCTGCGCATAGTCCTCGGAGACCACGTAGAGCAGGCTGGATCCCTTGTAACAGAGGACGGACTCCGCTTCGACTTCACACACTTTGAAGCTATCTCCAAGGAAGACCTTCAGGCTGTGGAAGACATTGTAAACAACGAGATCCTCAAGTTTACAGCAGTGGACACCAAGGTGCTCCCGATAGAAGAAGCAAAGAAGCTCGGCGCTATGATGCTCTTCGGCGAAAAGTACGGAGACAACGTCAGAGTCGTTGATGTTCCGGGATTCTCCATGGAATTCTGCGGCGGCACCCACGTTGCAAACATTGGCCAGATAGGGTCCTTAAGGATCACTTCTGAATCCGGTGTAGCCGCAGGTGTAAGGCGTATAGAAGCAATAACCGGTTCCATGGTAGGCTGCGAGCTTGCCAAGGAGCAGGATCTTATAGCACTTGTTGCAGAAGCACTCAAGACCACTCCCGCAAACCTTCTTAAGAGGGCAGAAAACCTCGCAGAAGAGAACAAAGCCCTTAAGAAAGAGCTGGAAGAGCTCAAGAAGGCAGGCATGGATTCCGAGATGGATGATATGATAGCATCTGCCAAGACCTTCGGAGAGGCTAAGCTTGTTACCAAGACTTTCGAAGGAGCTTCCATAGACGATCTGCGCGGTCTTTCCGACAGCATCAAGAAGGCTTACAAGGGAATAGTAATGGTATTCGCAAGCGTCAACGCTCCAAAGGCTACACTTATGGTCTCTGTAACTGACGATCTTGTAGGCAAGGGCTATCATGCCGGCAACATGATCAAGGAGATCGCAAAGGCAGCCGGAGGCGGCGGAGGCGGAAAAGCAGACATGGCTCAGGCAGGTGCAAAAGATATTTCTAAACTTTCTGATGCATTTGCTGTTGCCGAAAAGCTCATGGCGCGTTAAAATATAGACATAAGGAGGAATGATCATGGATAGGAACACTATACTTTTTACCAACTCTGAAAAGAAAAAGGAACAGACCATAGAAGAGATCCTTACTCAGGTGTATGCTGCTCTGGAAGAAAAGGGCTACAATGCAGTGGATCAGATGGTCGGATACATACTTTCCGGAGATCCTTCCTACATCACCGGTCACAACAACGCGCGCAACCTTATCCGCAAAGTGGAAAGGGACGAGCTTGTTGAAGAACTGCTCAGGAAATATCTTAACAAGTAATGCGCTGCATTGGTCTGGATATAGGAGATAAAACAATAGGGGTGGCGGTAAGCGACCCCTTGTTTATATCTGCCCAAGGAATAACAACAATAGAACGCGTAGGCATCAAGAAGGATACCACCAAGGTGCTGGAATACGTAAAGCAATACGAGGCTGATACCGTAGTTTCAGGACTTCCTCTTATGCTGGACGGATCCGACAGCCCCCAGACGGAAAAGGTCAGGGAGTTCGTAACCAGGCTGGAAAACAAGGCCAGGAGCATGGGCTTTAAGCTTACATTCGTGTTCCAGGACGAACGTTTTACCACAAAGATAGCCGAAAATGCCATGATAGACGCAGGGCTTCGCAGAGAAAAGCGCAAGGAGATCATAGACCGCCAGGCTGCTGTTATAATACTGCAGAGCTATCTGGATACTCACCGCCCAAGGTAGGTACTTTAATGAGTTCTTACAGGGCTTATCAAAAGGATCCGAAAAGAAAGAAACGGATCCGCTTTATACTGATACCCATACTGGCGCTGATAGCAATATTGGCGTTAGTTTTATTTAAAACGCTTTATCTGGACAGGGCAGGCAAGATAGAAAAGGACGGCATTATACTTGAGGGTCCTTACAGGGTGCTACGCGTTGCAGACGGAGATACTTTTACCATAAAAAAGGACGGAAAAGAGGTAAAAGTAAGGCTGATAGGGGTGGATGCCCCTGAATCTGCTGCGCCGTCTTATTCCGGTAAGGAAAACACCAAAGAAGGCAAGATAGCAGCAGACTACCTTACAAGGCTGATCTCCGGCAAGAACGTCTACCTGGAATACGATCTGGACACCTACGATCAGTACGGTAGGCTGCTTGCATACGTGTATCTGAGCGATCAGACAACCATGCTCCAGGAGCACCTTTTATCCGAGGGCTACGTGCGTATTATGACATATCAGCCAAACGTCAAATATGTTGAACAGTTCCTGAAACTGGAGCAGCAGGCCAGAAAAGAAGGCAAAGGCTTCTGGAAAGAATAAGTATACATAATATCATTACAGTAATCATGAAGAAACACGCCATAATTCCGATCTTCATACCGCATAAAGGCTGCCCGCATGCCTGCGTGTTCTGCAATCAGAACGCCATAACATCCAGAACAGCGGATGTTACGCCGGACGATGTCAGGCGCACCGCGGACGAATGGCTCTCTACATTGTCCAAGATGGAC
>CADALS010000170.1 GCA_902788795.1 uncultured Eubacteriales bacterium
TTCCCTTGGCGTTAAAGCCGGCAGCAAAGTGGCTATCTGGGCTACAAACGTTCCCGCCTGGTACATCACCTTCTGGGCTGCTACCAAGATAGGCGCAGTTCTGGTTACAGTAAACACAGCTTACAAGATCCACGAGGCGGAGTACCTTTTCCGCCAGTCGGATACCCACACCATAGTTATGATAGAGTCCGCTCTGGACTCCAACTACCGCCAGATAATAAACGAGCTCTGCCCGGAGATAAAGGACAGCAAGGCCGGAGAGCCGCTGCACTGCAAAAAGCTCCCATTCCTTCGCAACGTAATAACAGTAGGCTATAAGGACCCCGGCTGCCTTACATTCGAAGAAGCCATGGACAGAGCCGAGCTGGTGCCCAAGCAGGAGATACTGCGCATGGCGGCCAAGGTAAAGTCCGGAGACGTATGCAACATGCAGTACACCTCCGGAACAACGGGCTTCCCCAAGGGCGTAATGCTCACCCACTACAACGTCGTAAACAACGGTAAGTGCATAGGCGACCGCATGGGCCTTTCCACAGCGGACCGCATGATGATACAGGTGCCTATGTTCCACTGCTTCGGAATGGTGCTCTCCATGACGTCCTCCATGACTCACGGCGCCACCATGAGCCCCATGCCTTACTTTTCCGCAAAAGCAAGCCTGGCCTGCATAAACCAGGAGAAGATAACCTGTTTCAACGGCGTTCCTACGATGTTTATTGCGATGTTCAACCATCCGAATTACCGCAAGACAGACTTCTCCTACATGAGGACTGGCATCATGGCTGGTTCCGGCTGCCCGCCCGAACTTATGCGCAGAGCCGCTCAGCCGGATGAGATGAATATGACTGGCATCGTAAGCGTATACGGTCAGACCGAAAGCTCCCCCGGAAGCACTATGTCCGCATGGACAGACGACCTTATGCTGCGCACGGAAACTGTCGGCTACGCCTTCCCGCACGTGCAGTGCAAGGTAATAGACCCTGAGACCGGAGAGGAAGTTCCCGACGGAGTTAACGGCGAATTCTGCAGCCGCGGCTACAACACCATGAAGGGCTACTACAAGATGCCGGACGCTACCGCGGAGACCGTGGACAAGGACGGCTGGCTGCATTCCGGAGACCTCTGCTGCAGGGATAAGGACGGAAACTACCGCGTAACTGGACGCCTTAAGGACATGATAATACGCGGCGGAGAGAACCTCTACCCCAAGGAGATAGAGGAATTCCTCTACACCCACCCTGCCGTTTCCGACGTTCAGGTAATAGGCGTTCCGGACAAGAAATACGGCGAAGAAGCTATGGCCTGCATCATCCTTAAGGAAGGCGCAAGCGCAACTGTAGAGGAGATACGCGACTACTGCATGGCTAAGCTTGCGCGCCACAAGGTTCCCCGCTACATAGAGTTCGTGGACTCCTTCCCCATGAACGCCGCAGGCAAGATACAGAAGTTCAAGATGCGCGAAGCCGCCGTCAAAAAACTTGGTCTCAAATAACAAAGAATCTTGCAACATCCTGTTGACAAAGCACTATTCAAGTGCTAAACTACTTGAAAACTCAACATTTTAAAGGCTGTGACGAGGACGGCCGGGAAACACTTTCCTAAAGAGAGATGGCGGTTGCTGCAAGCCACTGGAAAGCTTCCCAATGGCCCATCACCTCCGAGCCGGAGGACCGAAAGGACTATCACCTATTAGACTCCTTCCGTGAGGCTGCGTTAAAGCACAGGGGTTGATGGACCCCGATGAGTGGCTGTTTTTTAACAGCAAATTGAGTGGTACCGCGGGTGTATTATACGCTCGTCTCAATGTTTGTTATTAACATTGAGGCGGGCTTTTTTACTGCAGACCATCGTGCAGTCGCCCATAAAAATAAGGAGTTAATTAAATGACAGCACCTAAAGACAACAACCTGATGGAAGTAGCACAGCGTATCAGAGAAATGCGCGAGATCATGGGATTTACTGTCGCTGAGATGGCAGAAAAATCCGAGGTCACAGAAGAAGTTTACCGCCAGTACGAATCCGGCAGCGTAGATCTCCCCTTCACTTTCATCCACAAATGTGCGCTTGCATTCAACGTAGGCATGAGCGACCTTCTGGAAGGACGCAGCGCTCTTCTGAACACCTACACAGTAACAAGAAAAGGCGCAGGCCAGGACACAGCCAGAGAAGACGGCATAGTCATCCAGCACATGGCTCCCATGTTTAAAAACAGGCTGTCCGAGCCCTACTACGTAACCTACAAATACAGCCCTGAGCTTCAGGACAAGCCCATACACACAACCAAGCACTCCGGCCAGGAGTTCGACTTTATCGTAAGCGGCCGCTTAAAGATCCAGATCGGAGACAACACAGAGTACCTCTCCGAAGGCGACAGCATATTCTACAACAGCTCCCTGCCCCACGGCATGATAGCCGTAGACGGCAGAGACTGCGTGTTCATAGCCATGATCATGTCCGGCGGAAACGTCCAGGAAACACTGATCAGAGATACGCTCCTGCCATCCAGGACCCAGAGCAGAAAGCTTGCCGTAGACAAGTTCGTGGAGACAAAGGAAGACGAGAACGGCGTTCTCCAGGAGATCATATTCAAGAACGAGGACAAGTTCAACTTTGCATTCGACGTCGTGGACGCAATCTCCAAGCGCGAAGCCGATAAGCTTGCCATGATACACATAGACAAGTACGGCGAGGAGCGCAAGTTCACCTTCCGCCAGATGAAGCGCGCTTCCGCTATGACTGCAAACTACTTCAAGTCCCTTGGCATCAAGAAGGGAGACCGCGTAATGCTGGTCTTAAAGCGCCACTACCAGTTCTGGTTCGCTATGCTCGCACTGCATAAGCTTGGCGCTATAGCCATCCCGGCTACCAGCCAGCTGCAGGCTCACGACTTTGAATACAGGTTCAACAAGGCCGGCGTCAAGGCGATCATAGCCACGACTGACGATGATGTTCCAAACCAGGTAGAGATAGCAGAAAAGGTCAGCCCGAGCCTTCAGATAAAGGTTCTCGTTGGCGGAGAGCGCGAAGGCTGGAAGAACTTCGATGAAGAGTACCAGCTCTTCTCCGCACACTTCTACAGGACTGAAGACACCCCCTGCGGAGACGACACCATGGTCATGTTCTTCAGCTCCGGCACCACAGGCTACCCCAAGATCGCGGAGCACTCCTACAAGTACGCGCTGGGACACTACCACACCGCCAAGTACTGGCACGGAGCATTCGAGGACGGACTGCACTTTACGATCTCCGAGACCGGCTGGGGCAAGGCTCTTTGGGGCAAGCTCTACGGCCAGTGGATGCAGGAATGCACGGTATTCGTGTACGACTTCGACCGTTTCGACGCGGCAAAGATACTGCCGTTGTTCAAGAAATACAACATCAAGACTTTCTGCGCGCCTCCTACCATGCTCAGGATGCTTATAAGAGAAGACATCTCCAAGTACGACCTCTCCTCTGTTGTCCACATGACCACAGCAGGCGAAGCCCTCAACCCGGAGGTATTCAAGCTCTTCGAAAAGGCAACGAATCTTAAGATCATGGAAGGCTACGGCCAGACAGAAACAACGCTTACTATAGGCAACCTCATGGGCAACAGCTACAAGCTGGGCTCCATGGGAAGACCCACCCCGCTCTACAAAGTGGAGATCATGGATGCTAACGGCAACCTGCTCCCGGACGGCGAGCCCGGAGAGATAGTAATAGACACCAGAGACGGCGCTCCCTGCGGTCTGTTCAAGGGCTACTACGGGGATCCGGAAGCTACCGCAAAGGCATGGCACGACGGCTACTACCACACCGGAGACATGGCCTGGAGGGATGAAGACGGCTTCTTCTGGTTCGTAGGACGCGTGGACGATGTCATCAAGTCTTCCGGCTACCGCATAGGACCTTTC
>CADALS010000171.1 GCA_902788795.1 uncultured Eubacteriales bacterium
TCACCTTAAAGAATTCATCACAATAAGGGATACTCACCCTGTTTTTGATGATGTCAGATCGAGCGGAAGGATAGGTTTCCCGCTCATCCAGCTTGAAGACGGCAGCTACACAAGAGATGTGAACGCAGTACTGGAGAGCCTTGGCATAACCGAACGCATGGAGTTTTCCAGGTGATCCTTACTTAAACCTGACTTACTTCGACTAGATTGCTGTGCTGTGGATTTCCTTTGGAAAGCGGAGTCGGTTTGAATGACGTAAGAGTATTGATGCAGCCACCCTTATCAATACCGCTTCGATCAGGCTTATACCAAGCGCCCTGCGGCACAGCAATCGGATATTACTTATATGATTCAACATTCTGACACGATAAAAGAAAAGGACCCTACTACTTACCTCCTTCGAAGAAGCTTTGCAACGCATTTGCATACACTAGGTTTTCCAATAGATTATTCCCAATACTATATGGGACATCTCATAGAAAATGATATTCTAAAACGAAGTGATTTTAATGATGACTGTTATCTATTTGAAATTGCTAAGCTCTTAGAGAAACATCCGCTAAACGGTTTTTCCATTTTTCAGCAGACTATAGGAATCTCAAGCAACACACAGTTATGTGCTTATCGAGAACAGGGAAGTCAACGATCCTATAAGTGTGAATTTAAGCGGAAATGGCATTTCAGCTACAATAACTACAACAAAGGCTCCACACGAGCTGCCGACAGAACTCCACATAAGTCGGTTTTTTAGCAAAAAACTTTCAAAAAGAACCAATTTGACAACAGCACAACTATGTTTTATGGGTAAAATACCCCATTTTAGTTGTCAAACAATTCTTTCCATACGAACAATGATTAGATGATACTAAAAGGCGAAATTGGGTCAATCTTTGGTCAATTGTAATAATAAAACCCCGGAATGCTTGAAATTTCAAGAGTTCCGGGGTTAGTACTACTACTCCCACTCCACAGTGGCTGGCGGTTTGCTCGTTATGTCGTAGACTACGCGGGAGACGCCGCGGACCTCGTTGGGTATGCGGGTGCCGGCGCTGGCCAGAAGCTCGAAAGGCAGCCTTGTCCAGTCTGCGGTCATAAAATCGTCCGTGGTTACGCTGCGCAGGGCAACGGTATAGCCGTAGGTGCGGGCATCGCCCATAACGCCTACACTGCGGGTATCCAGAAGCACTGCAAAGTACTGGTTTGCGGCCTCGGGCAGCAGGCCTTTCTTTGCGTATGCATCCACCTCTTCCCTGAATATGGCATCCGCCTCGCGGAGTATATCCAGCTTTTCGCGGGTTATCTCGCCCATTACGCGGATCGCAAGGCCGGGGCCCGGGAAAGGCTGGCGGCTGACCAGGTATTCCGGAAGGCCGAGCTCTCTTCCAAGCTGCCTTACCTCGTCTTTAAACAGCAGGCGCAGTGGCTCTATTATTTCTTTAAAATCCACGAAGTCCGGAAGGCCGCCAACGTTGTGGTGGCTCTTGATAACTGCGGAATCTCCGAGGCCGGACTCGATCACATCCGGGTATATGGTTCCCTGGGCAAGGTAGTCCACGCTTCCGATCTGCTTTGATACGCCCTCGAAAACGCGTATGAACTCCTCCCCTATTATCTTTCTCTTGCGCTCGGGCTCTGTGATGCCCTTCAGAGGCTCCAGGAAGCTCTCTGACGCGTCTAGACCTATGAAGTTGATATTCCACCTGGAAAAGGCGTTTTTTACCTCAGATGCCTCGTTTTTGCGCATCATGCCGTGGTCCACAAAGACGCAGGTGAGCCTGTCTCCTACGGCCTCCGCAAGAAGCGCCGCGCACACAGAGGAGTCCACGCCGCCGGACAGGGCCAGCAGCACTTTGCCGTCCCCTACCTTGGCTCTTATCTCTTCTATGGAGCGCCTGCAGAAATCGTCCATGCGCCAGTTCTGAGCGCAGCCGCAGATGTCCAGGACAAAGTTCCTGATAAGCCGGGTGCCGAACTCCGTGTGGGTGACCTCCGGGTGGAACTGCACGCCGTAGAGCTTCTTTTCAGCGTTCTCCATGGCGGCGCAGGGGCACTGGTCCGTAACTGCAGTTACCGCAAATCCGGCCGGGACCTGCTTTACGTAGTCCGTGTGGCTCATCCAGCAGACGCTTTCCGCCGGAATGCCTGAAAACAGGAGGCTTGAGCCCGCGTGCTTAACTGTTACCTTGCCGTATTCGCTCCTGTCTGCAGCGGAAAAGACCTCTCCGCCTGCCATATAGGCCATGAGCTGGTGGCCGTAGCATATGCCAAGCACGGGTATGCCAAGATCCAGCACCGCAGGGTCGAAGTGCGGAGACGCGGGGTCGTAGACGCTGTTGGGACCGCCGGTAAATATGATGCCGTCGTAGCCTGCAGCCTTAATTCCTTCTACAGTAATGTTCCTGAAGGATACCACCTCCGCGAACACCTGCTGCTCTCTTACGCGCCTTGCTATGAGCTGGTTGTACTGGCCGCCGAAGTCCAGAACTAGTATTTTACTGTACATTCGGCCTCCTTTGCCTGCGCAAGCACAGGCTCCAGCTTCTTAAGATATGCGCTCACCTGGGAGGCGCAGCGCCCGGTGTAGAGCTTTGGATCCAGGACGTTCCGCATTTCGGCTTCGCTCATGCCGAAGCTTCCATCTTTTGCAAGGTCCGCAAGAAGGTCCCAGCTCTGGCCGTTCTTCATGGCGGCTGTGGCCTTCATGGAAGCGGTCCTGATGAGCTCGTGGAACTCCTGCCTGTTTCCGCCGCGCTTTACGCCTTCCATAAGGAGATTCTCCGTGGCTATGAAAGGCAGGTAATCGTTAAGAGTTTTGGCTACTATCTTCTCGTTTACCACAAGGCCGCCCGCAACGTTGGCGCAGAGTATGAGCACAGCGTCGGTGGCCATAAAGCCTTCCGGCAGGGATATCCTGCGGTTCGCGGAGTCGTCCAGAGTCCTTTCGAGCCACTGAGTTGCCGCAGTATCCGCTGTGTTTCCGTAATCATTTATTATGTATCTGCTGAGAGAACAGATGCGTTCGCAGCGCATTGGGTTCCGCTTGTAAGGCATTGCGGAGGAACCTATCTGATCCTTTTCGAAAGGTTCTTCTATCTGGCGGTCGTGCTGCAGAAGGCGTATGTCGTCCGCCATCTTATAGGCGCTCTGGGCTATGCCGGAGAGCACCGCTGCAATGCGGCTGTCCAGTTTTCTGGGGTAGGTCTGCCCGCATACATCGTATTTTTTATCGAAGCCGAACTCGGAGGCAATGATGCGGTTCATCTCGTCTATCTTGTCCTCCGCGCCCTCGTAGAGCTCCATAAAGCTTGCCTCTGTGCCTGTAGTGCCCCTGCATCCCAGAAGCTTAAGGCTCCCCAGGAGGTAGTCCAGGTCCTCCAGATCTGTTGCAAAGTCCTGAAGCCACAGGCTTGCCCTCTTGCCCACGGTGACTGGCTGGGCTGGCTGGTAGTGGGTGTAGCCAAGGCAGGGCATGTCCTTGTACTTGTCCGCAAAGTCCGCAAGGGCCTTCATAACGCCAAGAAGGCGCTCTCTTACTATCCTAAGAGCGTCCCTGTATATGATTATATCCGCATTGTCCGTAACGTAGCAGCTCGTGGCGCCGAGGTGTATTATCCCGGCAGCCTTGGGCGCTGCTATGCCGTAAGCGTAAACGTGAGCCATTACATCGTGGCGCACCTGGCGCTCGCGCTTTTCCACGCATTCGAAGTCTATATCGTCCGTGTGTGCGGCAAGCTCTGCCACCTGCTCTGCGCTTACGTTAAGCCCCGTAAGGTTCTGGGCCTTTGCAAGAGCCACCCAGAGCAGCCTCCAGGTCTTAGCCCTGGTAAAAGGCGAAAAGGTGCGCGCGGTAATTGGCGACAAAGTGCTCATCG
>CADALS010000172.1 GCA_902788795.1 uncultured Eubacteriales bacterium
AGCGGTGCCTGTGCTGAATTTTCTGGGCCTGCTGTCCGGCGTGTACGTGTTTATCGGTAACAGGAAGTCCGTGGACTGGAAGGAAGTCAAGCACATAGTTGCCTTTATGGGGCCTGCCCTTATAGCAGGCATCGTAATAAAGCGCTGGCTGTCCTCAAAGCCCACGGTCCTGTATATGACCCTCGGCACCATAGTCCTGCTCATAGCCATCACCGGGCTTTGGAAGATGCTTTCCGGCAGGGAAAGGCAGCATGAGTCCGCAGCCATAGACACAGCGCTTCTGGTGTCGTCCGGCCTGGTGCACGGCATGTTCGTGTGCGGCGGACCGCTTCTGATAGGCTACCTTACAAGGCGCCTTAAGGAAAAGACAGCGTTCAGGGCTACGATATCCACCATATGGATCTTCCTGAACGGCGCCATCTTCATCTCCCAGCTTATTGGCGGAAGCTGGAACATGGAGCTTGCAAAGGTCCAGCTCATATCCATCCCGTTCCTTCTGGCAGGGATGTTCCTTGGAGGCGTGCTCTACAAGCATATGAGCCAGAGGACCTTCATGATAATAACTTACGTCCTGCTTTTTATTGCGGGACTTTCACTGTTTTTCAAATAGAGGTACAAAATGAAAGAATTCCAGATAGCATACATTCCTATAGGCGTTCCTACCTTCCATCTTGAGAGCGCTCAGAAGGAGTTCGACGCCTCTGCTGCGCTGCTGAAAAGCCTTGCGGATAACGTTGCGGTGCCGGGCGAGATGCTGCTTTCGATAGATAAGCTCAACGCTTTCCTGGATACCGTAGATCCGGACCTCATAGTGCTGCAGAACCTTACCTTTGCAAACGCTGCCTACGCGTCCGAGGTGCTGCACCGCTTCAAGGAGGCGCCGATTCTGCTGTGGACCCTCAGGGAGCCGGTGATAGACGGCGGAAGGCTCAGGCTCAACTCCCTTACAGGAGCGTACTCCGCGGCAAACGCTATAAAGCAGTTCAGAAAAGAGCAGTTCAGCTACGTTTACGGCGCTCCGTCGGAGGAGAAGGTCAAAAAGTACATTGCATCCTGCATCAAGGCTGCCAGGCTGCGCGCGGATCTTAAGTCCCTTAAGATCTCTGCCATAGGCCACACTCCGCAGGGATTCGGCTTCGGAAGGGCTCTGGACCTGGACATGCTGGAGAAGTTCGGCGTGCGCCTGGAATCAATAGAGGCAAGGGAGCTTATAGACAAGGCCAAGTCTTTCACTGACGAAGAGTGCCAGGCTTACCTAGAAGATGCTTCAAAACGCATGGTAGGTCTCGAAAAAACCCCGGAAAAGAACCGCAAAGATTTCGCAAGGCTCTACAAAGCTTACGAAGAATATGTTAAAATCAATAAAATAGGCGCAATAGCGTCGCGCTGCTGGCCGGACTTCTTTACATCCTTCGGGACCCCGGTCTGCGCAGTTCTTGCGATGCTAAACGACCTTGGGGTAGCCGCAAGCTGCGAGGCAGATGCCTACGGAGCTCTTTCCATGTACATGGGAATGCAGCTTACCGGAAACGCAGTATTCTTCGGAGACCCCGTATCGCTTAACGAAGCGGAAAACACTATATCCTTCTGGCACTGCGGCACTGCGGCCTGCTCTTTGGCAAGAGAAGATACAGGAGCCTGCACAGGGGAGCACTGCAACAGGCATATCGGTCCGACGCTTGAGTTCGGATGCAAAGCTGCTCCAAAGGCCACTATCTTCCGTGTGGGACGCAAAGCAGACGGCAGTTTCAGGTTCTTTATCGCAACAGGTGAGATCCTGGACAAGCCACAGCAGTTCCTCGGTACATCTCTTGTTTTAAAGACAGACGGATGCGCGGAGGAGATAGTCCACAAAACAGTGGAGGACGGCTGGGAACCGCACTATGCAGTTATCTACGGAGATGCCGCAGACGAGCTGCAGATACTTGCGCAGATGCTGGATATAAGTGTGCTCCGGTTTTAGGAGGACCCAATGAAAAGACAAGGGATGAACATGGAGCGCGTAAAGCACCAGAACCGCGCTCTGATACTGGGCTATATCAACGATAACGGCCCCGTGTCCAGAAAAGATATAGCGCTGGCTACAGGGCTCACGCCGGCATCGCTCACGCAGATAAGCAACCAGCTTATAAGCGAGGGGCTGTTGTTTGAGCTTGGCACCAGCGATCATCCTACAGGCGTAGTCGGAAGAAAAAAGGTCCTTCTGGACATAGACGCGGCTTCGTTCCTTGTATACACCGTAAATATAGAGCCGGGCATCACTACTGTGGCGGTCTGCGATCTTAAAGGCAGGCTGATAAAGGGCGCGGACGGCAAATGGCTGCAGAAGACCATCTACACGGACAGATCCAAGCAGCCGGAAGCCTTCCTTAAGCTTTGCGCAGACGAGTGCCTTGCTTTAGGAGCCCAGCTCACAGACCAGGTAAGGGCAAAGATATCCTGCGTTTCCGTTGGCGTAACAGGCATAGTGGATATAGAAAACGGTGTGTCTGTGCACGCATACGGCGTATGGGAGCGCCGCGTGGATGTAAGGGGCGTCCTTGGCGAAGCCCTTGGCCTGGAAGTCATAATAGAAAACAACGTGGACGCGCTTGCGCAGGCAGAGCTTCTGTTCGGCGAAGGCCGCAGCAAGGACAACCTTCTGATAATCAAGTGGGGCCCCGGAGTAGGAAGCACCATTGTTACAGACGGCAGGATATACAAGGGCCGTCAGGGCAAGACTGCAGAGCTCGGCCACTTCATAGTAAAAAAGAGCGGCAGGCAGTGCAGCTGCGGAAGGTGCGGATGCCTGGAAACAGAAGTTTCTTACTACACCTTAAGGGAAAAGCTGGACTTTACCCTGGATGATCTCGGAGAAAAGTACCAGAACGCTCCAGCAGATGTAAAGGCTTACATAGATTCAGCCATAGACCTTTTCGCAAGGTGCATAGTAAACGCCGGAACTCTTATAGCGCCTAACCGCATAGTCCTTGCAGGCGGCATGTTCAGAAGCGCCGTAATAAGAGATGCTCTTATTACGGCCTGCAGCCGCTACGACAGCGTCTACAACGAAAAGCGCATAATATATACATCCCTTCACGGAAGGGAAGGCTTCGTAGGTCCGGCAGCGGTCTACGCAAGCAAGATGCTCTGCTAGCGGCAGAGCATGCCTTTTAAAAGGCAGTAATTGACAAAACAACACAAAATGCGGTATGATTAAAAATACGTTTAATTAACGCGGTATCATCCGCTGCATAAAAGGGGAAAATTAATGAAAACTGTACTGAAGGGTATCGGTAGATTTTTTGCCTGGCTTGGGGTAACCCTTGTCGGCATACTTGTTATTCTCGTGCTTTGCATCAATCTTATAGTCCACGGACCATCGCCGGAGGCCAAGAACCTCTTTGTAACCACCATGCTGGAAACAGGCCAGATGAAATGGGTCGTGGGGCTTTTCCTTTCTCCGGAAGAGGTCCAGGAGATAGTAAATCACAACGCTATGATCCCGATCGCTGAGGATTCGGATCCGGAGGCTATCGATACCGGCGATACCGCAGAAATAGACAGATCTCTCATAACCATAGACAAGGTAGAAGGAGATAACTTCACAGCTACCATGATGGTGGTAAACGATCCTTCCAGAGTGTTTGTAGGAACCACATATCCGTGGGGAGAATACGGCAAGGAGCTGGATAAGATCGTAAATGCCTACGGCGCAACCGGCGGCGTTAACGGAGGCCTCTATTACTCTGCCGCCAACAAGGGCGGAAGGCCTTACGGACCTGTAGTAAGCAACGGTGAGATCCAGAACATGTCCAACCTCGCAATGGCAGGCCTTGTGCTTATAGGCATGTCCA
>CADALS010000173.1 GCA_902788795.1 uncultured Eubacteriales bacterium
GGGGTTGAGCTCTTTGCAGTGTTCGTAGGTAAGTCCAAGCTTGTTCATGGAGCCGGGGCCCATGTTCTCTACGACTACATCGCACTTCTGTACAAGGCCTTCGAGGAGCTTGAGTCCTTCGGGGGTCTTAGCGTTGCAGGTGATGGACTTCTTGTTCATGTTCATGACCAGGAATCCGTAGGAGTCTACTCCGGGGTTAGCCTGGGAATAGCGGCCGAGCTCGCCCTTAACGGGGCGCTCTACCTTTATAACTTCTGCGCCGAGCCATGCAAGAGTCTCTGTGCAGACTGTGCCGGCCTCGAACTGGGTCATGTCCAGGATCTTATATCCGGAAAGCGGTTTGTTAGACATTGTTTTTTACCTCACTTATGAATATATCAGAACTACTTGCCTTTTTTAGCATCGTGTGCAGGGATGACGCGTGTTTCAATGAAGTCCTCTACGAGGCTGGTCATGCTCTCTGCGTTCCACTTCTTGGGGTTGACCGGGTCTGCGTGGAAGGCGAGCAGAGGAATTCCTGCGTCCTCAAAGACCTTCTTGATAAAGTAGCTGCCCTCTACAGCCTGGATATCGTTGTCCGGGATCATGTAGACCACGCCGTCGATATCGTTCTGCTTGGCCTGCTGGATGAACCAGCTGCTGTTCCATGGCGGCATGTGCAGGAAGTCTTCCATTCCTATGAACCTTGCCGCAAGAGCGCGCAGAGGATCCGGCTCCACGTTGTTCCTGATGTAAGCGTCCGCGCCCATTGCAAGGTACATGGACCACATGAACACGGCGCCGTACTTCTGCTCGAACCTCTGGTAGAAGGCGAAATCCTGCCACATTCCGCGGCCCAGCCACATCATGCGCAGCTTCTCATTTGGAACTGCGGCCTCGCCCTTGTCTGCCAGAGCCTTTATCTCTTCGTAGAGGCCCTTTGCGTGGTCCACGGCCCACTGGGTGCCGCGCTGCCACTGTGCCTGCATTACAGCGTTGATGGTATCTACTACGGTTACCGGTACCGGGTGGCACTCAGCGATAAGATCCCTTATCTTCTTGTAGTAGCCTTCCTGCTGGTTGATAAGGTCCATGACGTGCTGCAGCTTGTTCATGTCGAACATTCTGCCGGTCTTCATCTCCAGCCAGCGGATGAGCTCCTTGAGCTCTTCTACAGCAAGATCCAGTCTGTCCTTGTCGTAGAGCTCTTCCCAGCGGTCTGCTGCAAGCTCGTACCAGTTGAGCGGAGTGGTGCGCGCCACGGTGTTCTCTATGGTGTACAGGTCTGCGCCGTAGTTGTCTGCCAGGAGGCTGAATATCTTGTTCTGAACGTCTCCGGTAAGGCGGGTTATGCAGATGGTGGGCTTTGGAAGTCCGCCCCAGGGGCCCATCGGGTTGCCGTTCTCGTCTATCTTCTTATCGTCCGGATCGAAGCTCTCGGCAAGAGCCTGAGCGTCGTAGCTGTTGAGGTCTGCGCGGTAGCCGTTCTGCTGCATGAGCCCGAAATACTTGCGGGTCATGCGCTTTGCGCCGCAGATGGCTGCCCACCACTGATTTACCACGAAGGGTATATCCATGGCGCGGAAGATCTCCATGGGCACGTCTGCGTTAAGGACGGCAAAGTCTCCGCCTTCCTTTTCTACTTTGGCCTTCATGTCGAAGAACCACTGCTTCTGGTAAGCGCCGGCAGTGCGTGTGGCTTCCAGCTTCTTAACTACTGTTGATTTGGAATCAGCAGGTCTTTTCTCGTCTGCCATTACTGTGCGCCTCCTTTCATCTCTTCAGCGAAGGCCGCGAGCTTTTCGTCCAGGCCTTCGTTCCTGTTCACCGGCCAGAGCATCTGACCGAAGGTTATGTGCTTTAAGCCGCGGGATTCAAGGCTCTTGCGCTGCCTTGGCATATCCCAGGTGGCTACTTCGTCGTACTGGTTGGTGTAGAAGATGACGCCCTGAGCGCCTGCTGCTGCGGTCTCGCGGTCCAGAGCGGCAACGCGGTCTGCAACTACGGCCTTCTTGGCGGAGTATTCCCTGAGCAGGTAGCGGTCTACTATGCCGCGGATGACGGGGTAGTCCGGGTTGTAATCCCTGTCGTAGTAGCGGTCGCCCCAGTCGGTGTCTTCGCCTACGACTACAAGGCCTGCAGCCTCGATCTTGTCGTAGAGGGCGGTGTCTTCCTGGTTGGCTCCGGTGTAGAAAACGCGCGGTGCGTCTATTGCGGGCCAGGACTTGGCGTCTTCTGTTACCTGCTTTACAAGCGCGGTGTGCTCTGCCTTATCCATAAAGAGTCCGGCGCCTATTATTACCAGGGCCTCGCTGCCGTTTATGCGGACTTCTGCTCCGTGGCGAAGCTCTGCCATTGCGCGCAGTGCCTGCCTGTTTTCGTTGCAGACAGCACCGGCCTGGCGGATCTGTTCGTCTGTGATGGGTCTGCCTATCCACTCCTCCAGCTGCTTTTTGAAGAGCTCTATAACGAACTCATCGCGGGTCTGGTGCAGGCGGTGGCGTGTGAACAGCCAGTCTATGAAACACACGGGAGGAACGGCCTTGTCCGGCTCCACCCTGTGGATCTCTCTTAAGTAGAGGAAGATACGGATAACTACGTCCGTGGAATTGGAGATCGCAAGATAATCGATCTGGTTTGCGTAAGTGCCGTCCACGAGTTTTTCGAACTGAGCGCGGACCACCGGCTCGAAGGCAAACTCCAGGTACTTGTTGGTTTCGGTCAGCTCTCTGGCGGGGTCTGCGTAGATATGTACAGGCATCATTCCTGCGGCTAAAACGAGCTCGTCAGGAACATCGCAGCCCAGCTCTCCGAGGACCTTACCGCCTGCGGCGCGCCACTTTGCGGCTGCAGCCTCGCGGTTGTCGTATGCGTCCTTCAGAGCCTTGAAAGCGGCGCTCTTAAGGGCACATGTGCGAATACTCATTAGCTGATACTCCTTTCTGATCTGTAAGCGGTCGATCTGTTAAAAACACAATCTTTTCCGGCCCGGATGTGCTCCGGGCGCAACATATTTATTATATCATTGTTATTCTTAAATTGAAACTGGAATGCGAAATTACATTGGTGGTATTTGAAATTCGAATAACCCGCAAGCAGCTTGAATGCCCGTGATACACCTTGCTTTGTTGGGGTGTTATCACAAAAAATATTAGTTGACTTTGTGGTTCCGCAATAGTACAATAGCTTCATTAAGACAAAGGCGTCTTGCAGATTTGCCTTTGTCTTTTTTCAAATCAGGGCTGCTGCAAGCAGCTTTTGACAATGTTTTATAACTACTTCAAATAAAAAGGAGAACGACAATGCTTAAGAACGAGTACACAAAGAAAGTTTACGCAATGGTCGAGAAGAGAGACCCGGATCAGAAGGAGTTCCTCCAGGCTGTTTACGAGGTCCTGGAATCCCTGGAGCCGGTCGTAGAGGCTAACCCCAAGTATCAGGAAGCCGGAATACTCGAGCGCATAGTAGAACCCGAAAGAATGATAATCTTCCGCGTTCCATGGGTAGACGACAAGGGCGTAGTTCAGGTCAACCGCGGCTACCGTATCCAGTTCAACTCCGCTATAGGCCCCTACAAGGGAGGTCTGAGGCTCCACCCGTCCGTAAACCTTTCCATAATCAAGTTCCTGGGCTTTGAGCAGATATTCAAGAACAGCCTTACCAGCCTGCCCATAGGCGGCGGCAAGGGCGGTTCCGACTTCGACCCCAAGGGCAAGTCCGATGCTGAAGTTATGCGTTTCTGCCAGAGCTTCATGACAGAGCTCTACAGGCACATCGGCCCGGATACAGACGTTCCCGCAGGCGATATCGGTGTTGGTGCAAGAGAGATAGGCTACCTCTTCGGACAGTACAA
>CADALS010000174.1 GCA_902788795.1 uncultured Eubacteriales bacterium
CAGATCGTCCACGATAACAACGTTGCCGAGCACGTACTCTATGATATTGGTGTAGCCGCCCTGGCAGCCAACCATATCCGATGCAAGGCCTATAAAGCCCTTGCTGTTTTCTATATCCTTGCAGGAAAGAGGCGGCTGGACCTTAAGATCCGCCACAGGCAGGAAGGTAAGGCGCCCTGCCTTGCTCTTTTTGAGCAGTTCTATGCTGTCCTTTGCTGTGGCGTCGTCGTCGCAGACTATGTTCTGCAGCTTTCCGCCAAGCACTGTTTCTATTGCAAGCTCGTAGCCCTTGGGCACTTTTATGAGCTCTCCAAGAGTCCCCCTTACGCCCTTTACCTTCTGGGACATAAGGAATTTGACGCCGCCGTTGTAGCCCTCGTAGGACTTTTCAAGCTCGTCCAGAAGGGATTTTCTTGCGGCAAGCTTACCGGTGGATATCCTGATGCTCTCGGAATCGGAAGCTGCCCTTGCAAGGTCCGAGTTGGCATCCGACTGAGCCTGGCGGGCCTTTGCGAGAGCGTCTGTAAGCTCTGCTCTGCTGCTGTCCAGCTGCTTTATAGCCTCCTGGGACTCGCGGAGCTTTTCTTCCAGCTGGCGGTCCGTGCGGTCCTTAAGATCCGACTCTTCGGATATCCTGTCTATTCTTTTCTGCAGGGTATCCCGCAGGTCCGCAAGGCTCTTTGCCGAAGCCTTGGCGCTCTGGGCCTGGAAGTTCAGCTCGAACAGGTCGTTTTTGGCATCGGTAAGTGCCTTTTCCGCTGCAGCAAGCTTGTCTGCCGCATCCCTTGAAGCCTGCGCCTTTGCGGAAAGGTCCTTATCCAGCTCCGCGGACTTTGCCACAGCCTCGTTATATGTGTTAAGAGATGCCTCCTGGTTTGCTTTCTCGGAGTTTATCTTGTCCTGAGCTGCGGCTATCTCTTCTGTAAGGCGCCTCTGGTCCTTTTCCAGGGAGGCAAGGCGCTCCTTGTTGAGCTCTTCCCTGCTGCTGATCTCGTGGATCTGGCCGGTCTTTTCCAGCAGCTTTTCGTGAAGATCATTGAGTCTTTCTTCTGTGAGCGACGCCTTCTGCCTGCATTCTGCAAGCTTTGCTGCAAGCTCGTCCCTGGACTCTTCTGCCTGGGCTATGAGCACTTCCAGCTCTGCAAGCTCCTGCCTTACAGCCTCTGTCTTTTCGTCTGCAGCGGCTATATTCTTAAGGATTATATTTATCTCTACGTCTTTGTATTTGTCCTTTATCTCCAGGTACTCGGTGGCCTTTTTGGAGTCTCTTTCCAGGCCTCCCAGGCGCCCTTCTATCTCTCCGATAATATCGTTTACTCTGGAGAGGTTGATGCTGGCGTCCGCAAGGCTCTTTTCTGTCTTTTCCTTCTTGCTGCGGTACTTTACGATTCCTGCGGCTTCCTCGAAGATCTCCCTTCGGCGCTCCATCTTGCTGCTGACTATGTCCGCGATCTTTCCCTGGCCGACTATGGAGTAGCCTTCTACACCTATACCGGTGTCCATGATAAGCTCTCTGATGTCCTTGAGCCTGCATGGCCTGCGGTTTATCATGTATTCGTTTTCTCCGGACCTGTAGGCGCGCCTAGTTATGCCTACCTCCGTGAACTCCGTTGGAAGGCTGTGGTCCGTGTTGTCTATGACAAGAGTTACCTCTGCCATGCCCTTGGCCTTGCGGTTCTGGGTACCGGAGAATATTACTTCTTCCAGTTTATCGCTCCTTAAGGTCTTGGGGCTCTGCTCTCCAAGCACCCAAAGAATAGCATCGGAGATATTGCTCTTTCCGCTGCCGTTTGGACCGACTATGCATGTGATGCCGTCCGTAAATTCTATTGTTACCGGATCCGCAAAAGATTTGAATCCGTTAAGTTCTATCCTCTTAAAGTACAATGCTTTCCTCCAGGACCGTAAGTGCGTTCTTTGCAGCTGCAGCCTGCGCCTGCTTCTTGCTGTGGCCGGTGCCGGCGCCCATACGCTCTCCGTCTATTATGACTGCCGCTGTGAACACCTTTGCGTGGTCCGGTCCGTGTTCGTCTGTTATTATGTATTTTATATCTGACTTGCCGTGCTTCTGGCAGAATATCTGAAGATCTGTCTTGTAATCCGATGGCAGCTCCCCTAAGGCGGCTGCATCTATGGTGGGGCCAAGCATCCTGTATATTACCTTGGCCGCTGCGCGCACGCCTCCGTCCAGGAATACCGCTGCGATAACGGCTTCCGCTGCGTCCGATACTATGGAGAGGCGGGTCCTTCCGCCCTTTTGCTCTTCTCCTCTGCCAAGCAGCAGGTGATCGTTGAGCCCTATGGCGCACGCCGCATTACCCAAAGCCGTTTCGTTTACTATCTCCGCGCGGAGCTTGGTGAGTATGCCCTCGTCCTTATCAGGAAAGCGCTTGTAAAGCTCGTAGGCTGTTACCGCGTCAAGAACAGCATCTCCAAGGAACTCCAGGCGCTCGTTGCCCTTGGTTGGATCTCCCAGGAAATCGTTCGCATAAGAACTATGGGTGAGGGCTGTCCTTAGCAGCGCCTCATCCTTGAACCGGTATCCTGTTATCTTTTCTATTTCATCGCATAACATAACACTTTATTTTAGCATTTATATAAGTAAAAATCAATCTTTCGGATGAAATGCGAAAAGTCCGGAAGACCGGACTTTTCAATGTTTTTAAGCTTTTAAGCGATAATTCTTTAAATCTTCACACGCTAGTGAGCCACGCCGCGCATGTTAACTACCTTCCATTCGCCGTTGTAATTGATAAGGTATATGGTGCTGTCCATAACATCGTCGTGGTCTACATTGGTCCTTGTTATATGCATGTGCTTAACAAGATGTACATCCGCGCTTATGAAGCCCTCTCCGTACTTGGTGATATTGGAGATGGTCTGATCCGTGAACGCAGGATTCCTGAGCGTATGCGGAGATGTGAATGTTATATCCACCTGAGTTGCCCAGTTCCAGGCCTTCTGGTACTGTTCGGAGTCCTGGATAAGGTAGGACGCAACAGTGTAGAAACCGTAGCGGGAGCCCTTAAGATCCTGGGTAAGGAACCTGGACCAGGTCTCGGCAAAGCCCATAAGGTCGAAATCGCAGCCTGCAGCAGCAAGGGAATCGAACTTTTCGTTTCCGGCTCCGCTGATCTTTATATCAGCAGACTTTTCGAACGCTACAGGAGCTCCGTTCTGAGTGATCCTGATATCCGGCTCCTTAGTGAGGTGATCCAGCACGTACTTGCGCACGGAAGGCAGAGTTACGTAGTTGGCAGCATCGCCGAAATTGTCCACGAAGTCCTCAGAATCCGGCTGAAGCACCTGGTCGCCTACTGCAACAGTGCAGGAGGACGGAGCGGTTATCTCGTAGTGGTAGAGCTCCTTGTCCTCGCAGGGATCTATGCCAGTCATCTCGTAGAGGTTGTAGTTGAATATGCCTATCTTGCTTACGCTCTTGATCTTGTTGAGGTTGATGGTGAGCAGCTTCTTTTCTCCCTTAAAGATGCCGTAGCTGTCCTTGCCGGAGATCTGCTTTACCTCGTAATCCTTGCTTGCAAGGAAATCCCTGATATTCTTTACCTGATCGCCCTCGTCTATCTTGGTGGTAAATGTAAAGAGCTCTTTTATCTGGTCGTCCTTAAGGCCTGCAAGGGTTTCCTCCACCATCTGGGACGGAGTGTTGGCCTGCATCTCAATAAGGGTCTTTTTTACGTAGTTTGTTGCATAGAAGCCGGCACCCACAAGGATGAGTATCCAGATGAGCAGGAATATCCTGAATGCCGGGCTCTTCTTTGGCTTTTTGGTATTGGCCTTGTTCCTGGCCCTTCTTTCCATTACCCTGTCCTTT
>CADALS010000175.1 GCA_902788795.1 uncultured Eubacteriales bacterium
AGATTAATAACAGTAGCAGCTAAAGCAGGAGGAGACCCGGATTACAATCCTTCTCTTCGTACAGCAATAGATAAGGCAAAAGCAGCAGGACTTCCCAACGACAACATCACCAGAGCCATCAAGAAGGGCACCGGAGAGCTTGCCGGAGAAACATACGAGGAACTCAAGTTCGAAGGATACGGCGCAGGCGGAGTAGCCGTCATAGTAGAGGCGCTAACAGACAACAAGAACAGGACCACATCCTCTGTAAAGCATGCTTTCGATAAGTTCGGAGGCAATCTGGGAACACCGGGCTGCGTATCCTACATGTTCGAAACAAAGGGCGTTCTGGTCTTCGATAAAGAGTCTGGCATAGATGAAGACCAGCTTATGGACATAGTCCTTGAAGCAGGTGCAGACGATCTGGTAGCATACGATGACAGCTTCGATGTCTACTGCTCACCGGACGCTTTCAACGACGTGCTGGCTGCTGTAAAGGCTGCAGGCCTCGAACCCGTTGAGGCAGATATAGAGCAGGTTCCGTCCATGGAATCTACACCGGAAGGCTCTCAGCTTTCCTCTCTGCGCAAGATGATAGAGGTCCTTGAGGAAGACGACGACGTACAGAAGGTATATACCAACTGCGGAGTGGACCTTTACGGCGAGGAATAGTTTAATAAAGATCCTGGGGTGTTCGTCAGGGTATTAATTCAACCTACAGTTCAACATCGGGACGCCGGACGTCAGTCTAAGCGTTATGTCAGGCCTCATAAGATCAGTGGAAGACAGAGGCTTAGAAGCAGGCAGCCCACCTATCAAATGATAGGGCGTGAATTAAAGCTCAACGGCATTTTGGGATCTTTTTTCATACTCAATTTAATGCCTTTATAAAGGCAAGAAGGACGATAATGGACAGAATAGTCATAATCGACGGCAACAGCCTTGTTAACAGAGCGTTCTACGCTATCCAAAGGCCTATGATAACCAAAGACGGGTTCTACACCCAGGGTATCTACGGCTTTTTGAGCATGCTCGGAAAGATAAGGACGGACTACAAGCCAACGCACATGCTGGTGGCCTACGACAGGAAAGCGCCCACATTCAGGCATCTTGAATACACGGACTATAAGGCCGGAAGAAGGAAGATGCCCGAAGAACTTGCAATGGAGCTGCCTGTGCTCAAGGAGATAATCAGGGCTATGGGCATATACCAGTTCGAAACTGACGGTTTTGAGGCTGACGACATTATCGGCACGACTGCCAGAATGTCGGAGGAGGCAGGCCTGGAAGCCTTTATAATAACTGGAGACAAAGACGCCCTGCAGCTGGCTACCGATAAGACTTCTGTCATCATAACCAAGAAAGGCATCAGCGAATTCAAGCTCTACGATGATGCCGCAATGAAAGAAGAATACGGCTTCGATCACGATCAGTTTATAGATTATAAGGCTCTGCGCGGGGATACTTCCGATAATATTCCCGGCATCCCGGGCGTTGGAGAAAAGACTGCAATAAAGCTTATCCAGCAGTTCGGAAGCCTGGAGAACCTGATCAACAACCTGGACCAGGTAGAGAGCGCCAAGCTTCGCGAGAGGATAGAAGAGGGCAGCGCCTCCGCGCTGATGTCCAAGAGGCTTGCAACTATAGTAAAGACCGTGCCTGTGGACTACACCATAGAGGACCTCAGAATAGGCCAGCAGGATAACGACGAGCTTATAAGGCAGTACAGCAGGCTGGAGTTCAAGACTTATCTCAGCAAACTATTAAAGGAGATGAAACAGGGCGGAGCAGCGCCGGCTAAAGCTGCTTCTGCTTCTGAAGGAAGCGTTTCCGTGCCGGAAGTTTCCGTTCCGGAGGTAAAGCTCGGAACCGAGAGCGATCTTGACGATTTGTTTGCCTGCAGAAGGCTTGTAATAGACATTCTGAGCGACGAAAACCACGTTGGCAGGCCCCAGCTCCAAAAGGCAGAAATAATGTCTGAAATCGGCTGTTTTGTCTTTGGACCGGAGTGCGAGGAAGCACTGATAAAAGCGGCCTCCGGAAGCAAGGCAGGGCTCTGCGGATTCGGTCTGGGCAAAGTGTTCTACTACCTTGCGGCAAACGGCGCTGACATCAGCGGGCTAACTGCAAAGTCAGACGCAGCTTTGGCAAGATACGTGCTTTCTCCAAGCGGGAAGCTTCCGGCTCTGGAGGACCTTATACTGGAATATTTCCATGTCAGCCTGGCTGATCAGCCTCAGCAGATATCTCTGTTTGCCCAGCCGGCAGACGAGAGCGCGTCCGCAAAGAAGCTTGCTTACATGGACGCGCTTTGCGGCATACTGGAAAAGCAAATAGTTAGCGAGGAACTTGATCATATCTACAGGGACATAGAGCTGCCGCTTTGCAAAGTGCTTGCAAGCATGGAAAAAGAGGGCTTTGCGGTTGACAAGGAGCAGCTTGCTCAGTTCGGGGCGGAACTCAAGACCCAGATAAAGGCCCTGGAGCAGGAGATATATGATATTGCGGAGGAGAAGTTCAATATCAACTCTCCGCAGCAGCTTGGAAACATACTGTTTGAAAAGCTCAAGCTTCCTGCCAGCAAAAAGACCCAGAAGGGCTATTCCACCAGCGCAGAAGTGCTGGAAAAGCTTAAGGATGCGCATCCTATCATAGAAAAGATACTGGAATACAGAACGCTAACCAAACTCAACGGAACTTACGTGGACGGAATGCTGCCACTTATTGCAGCGGACGGCAGGGTGCATGCGCACTTCCAGCAGACTGTTACTGCTACAGGCCGCATAAGCTGCACGGAGCCTAACCTTCAGAACATTCCTGTTCGGACCGATCTCGGAAGGCAGCTGCGCAAGGTGTTCGTTGCGGGGTCGGAGGACAAAGTCCTGGTAGGCGCCGATTATTCTCAGATAGAGCTGCGCGTAATGGCTCACATGTCCGGAGACGAGGAGCTTATAGACGCTTTCTCCGGCGGGCACGATATACACAAAGAGACTGCGGCCAAGGTGTTTGGTGTTCCTCTTGATAAGGTAACGCCGCAGCTGAGGTCCAATGCCAAGGCTGTAAACTTCGGCGTTATCTACGGAATGAGCGGATTCGGCCTTGCGGAAGAGCTTACCATAAGCCGCAAGCAGGCAGAACAGTACATCAAGGACTATTTCGAACGTTTTAAAGGCGTTAAGCGCTTTATGGATAAGCAGATCGCAGACTGCAAGGCAAACGGCTTTGTAAGGACGCTTTATGGCCGAAAGCGGGATATCCACGAGATAAATGCGTCACAGTACATGGTAAGGCAGCTTGGTGAAAGGCTTGCCATGAACAGCCCCATCCAGGGAACAGCGGCGGATATCATAAAGATAGCCATGATAAAGGTCTATGATGCGCTGCAGGAAAAGTATCCTTCTGCAAAACTGATACTTCAGGTGCACGACGAGCTTATAATAGAGTGCAGCAGGCGGGATGCCGAAGGCGTAGCGAAGCTTCTTAAGGAATGCATGGAGAGCGCAGCGGATCTTAAGGTCAAGCTGATCGTTGCGGAGAACACTGCGACCAATTGGTACGACCTGAAATAGTTGATAATATTTAGTGTTAACGTAATTTATAGTTGGTAAACCAAATGATCTACGGACTTACTGGCGGAACGGGCTCCGGAAAGAGCACTGTGGCCGATTAGTTCAGAGAGCTTGGATACGAAGTCGTGGACTGCGATCAGATAGCAAGGCAGGCTACAGCAAAGGGGTCTCCATTGCTGGATGATCTTGCAGCTGAATTCGGCCAGGAGATAATCGATGAAAACGGTGAGCTCATCAGAAAAAAGCTTGGAAGCATAGTTTTCGGTAACGAAGAAAGGCTG
>CADALS010000176.1:0-1783 GCA_902788795.1 uncultured Eubacteriales bacterium
CTTAAGGCTGTATACGGAATCCAGAAGGTCTATGATAACATTAACAGAACCTGCGTCCGCGTAAGGCCCGTAGTACTTGGATCCGTCGTTCACCACCCTCCTGGTCTTGAGCACCCTGGGGTACTTCTCATTGAGCGTCACCTTGATGTACGGGTAGGTCTTGTCGTCGCGCAGAAGGATGTTGTATTTGGGCCTGTAGCGCTTTATCAGATTGCATTCGAGTATCAGCGCCTCCATCTCGGAGCCGGCGGCAATGTACTCGAACTCTTTTATGTGTTTTACCAGCTCTCTGGTCTTGGGCGTCTGGTTTTTTGGCGACTGAAAATACTGGCGGACCCTGTTTCTTAAAGAGACCGCCTTTCCGACATAGATTATCTGCCCGAACTCGTCCTTGTGCAGATAGCATCCGGGGCTGTCGGGCAGTTTTTTAAGCTCTTCTTTGATATCGAACATGCTTAATTATCCGATCTGCGGCTGTGCTCTGCAGCGAACCTTTCCAGCTCTTCTTCCGCAGCATGCTTTCTTTCGAGTTCTTCTCTTCTGGCTTTTACTTCGGCAGCCTTGCTTGCGCGCTGTTTATCGCTCTTTACCTTCCGCATGGCAAGGTTCACTATAAAGACTACGATAGCAACGACCAGTATTATCAGAGCAGCGGCAAATATCTTCTTTGCGGTGGCATCTTCTATGCCAAACACAGACAGTATGCCGCCCTTCTTCATGGCAGAGGCCGTGATTATATCGTATTCTCCTACCTTCTGACCGTCCACAAAAACATCCATCTTGCCGCATGGAGTGCCCTGGTCGAAAGGAGCCGTCACGGAGTTATCCAGCCTTACCTGGGTCGTAACTTCCGAATCTTTCTGAAGAGTAGTGAGCGTGGTGTAAACATCTGTGCTAAGAACGGCTCTTACATTGTTGAATTCGCCGTTTCTTACAGCAATTGTACCCATCTCCTTGCCCATGGAGGCAGCCTGGTAGGTGCGGTAGTTTGCAAAGCCCCAGTCCAGAAGCTTTATGCTGTCTATGAACCTTTCGTAGGAGCCGTTGGTGCTGCCGTTGGACTTGAGCACCACAGACATCAGCGTGGTGCCGTTCTTGGTAGCGGCGCCCACAAGGCAGCCCTTTGCCTGCGATGTCCAGCCTGTCTTAATACCTATGCAGCCGTCGTATTTTGGAGTGCGCCTGGTATCCCCGACATACATGTAATGGGATGTGTCGTTGAGCAGCCAGTTGGAGCTGGACATAGTCTCTGTGGCTCCCGGGTTGTCTGCGCCCTTGCCCCTGACATAGGTGTAGGTGCTGCGCTTTACTATCTCCCTGAATTCGGGCTTTTTCATGCAGTAGACTGCTATAAGCGCAAGATCGTTGGCTGTGGTGTAGTGATCATCGTCGTGAAGGCCGCTTGGGTTAACGAAATGAGTGTTGGTGCAGCCTATCTCCTTTGCCTTTTCGTTCATCATTACGGCAAAGTCCTCTACCGTGCCAGCCACTGCTTTGGCAAGGAGCACTGCAAGATCGTTGCAGGAGCCTATGAGCATCTCGTAGAGAGCGTCCTTGGCGCTTATCTGCTCTCCGGCCTTCATGCCGAGCCTTGTGCCTCCTGTGGACGCAACGTCCGCATCCGCCTTGAGAGTGGTGTTCAGGTTAAGGTTCTCCATTACCAGCAGAGCCGTCATCATCTTGGTGGTGCTGGCCGGGTAGAGCTGTTTGTCCGGGTCCTTTTCGTAAAGGACCTCTCCTGTGGTAAGGTCTATAAGGAGCACCCCTTCCGCGGAAAGCTCCG
>CADALS010000176.1:1808-5611 GCA_902788795.1 uncultured Eubacteriales bacterium
TTCAGCAAACGCTGGAACTGTAAGCGCTAAGATAACAAGCGCTATAGTAAGTATCATTGAAACTGCTTTTTTGAACATGTGTATCTCCTGTGTCAGATCTGAAGAAGCTCTCTGAGCCTTGCCAGTGCGCGGCCTCTGTGGCCGTACTGGTTCTTGTAGGCCTGAGGCAGCTGCGCAAAGGTGCGGCGCTTGCCTTCTGGTATGAATATGCAGTCGTAGCCGAAGCCGCCCGTGCCCAGCTCTGCCTTTGCTATATGGCCCTTGCATTCTCCGCGCGCAACTATGGTGCGTCCATCCGGATACACCATGGTTATGACGCATACGAAAGTTGCTGTGCGCTTCTTCCAGGGAAGGCCCTCTATCTGCTTTAGGATCATTTTCCTTGCCGCGGCATCATCCCCGTGGACTCCGCTGTATCGCGCAGAATTAACACCGGGGGCGCCGTCCAAAGCATCAACAAAGAGCCCGGAATCGTCCGCGATCGCAGGCTGGCCGCTGATATCGCAAATGGTCCTTGCCTTGATAAGGGAGTTTTCCTCGCATGTGCTGCCGTTCTCGTCCACCACCACGTGTCCGAGGCCTGCATCCGCCTGTGAAATGAGACCCATACCGAAGTCTTTAGTTATCTGACTTATTTCATTAAGTTTATTAATATTTTGCGTAGCTGCAATAATTGTCATTTCGTTGCGTCCTAATTGTGATATAATCTACTTGGTATATTATAGCTCATATTGTTTTTAAAATCCAAACAAAGTTATATATACATAATATTTCACACAAAGGAGTCACTGAATATGGTAAACATCAATATCGATGGCGCGCTGTGCTTTCCTGGAGCAAGACCGGACTACGAAGCCGCAAAAGCTGCTCTTAAAACACTTACCGAAGGCACCGGTGCCGGCAACGCATTTTTAGGCTGGACTAAGCTGCCTTTTGACTACGATAAAGACGAATTTGCAAGGATCAAGACCTGCGCAAAGAATATTTACGAAAACGCCGAAGCTCTGGTAGTTATAGGCATTGGCGGATCCTACCTGGGCGCAAGGGCCGTTATAGAAGCCCTGCTCAGCCCGCGCTACAACGAGATCCCCCGCAAGGGCCCCAAGATCTACTTCCTTGGCAACGGAATAAACGGAGAGGATCTTGCACAGGTGCTCAGCCTTGTAGAGGGCAAGTCCCTTTACGTAAACGTCATATCCAAATCCGGCACCACACTGGAGCCTGCCCTTGCCTTCCGCATCTTCAGGGAAAAGATAGAAAAGACCTACGGCAAGGCAGAAGCCGCAAAGCGCATAGTCTGCACTACAGACAAGGCAAAAGGCGCTCTTAAGAGCCTTGCAGACACCGAAGGCTACGAATGCTTCGTAGTACCAGACGACATCGGCGGCAGATACAGCGTTCTTACACCGGTAGGCCTGCTCCCCATAGCAGCAGCCGGTATAGACATAGACAAGCTCATGGAAGGCGCAGCCAAAGAGGCTGAAGTCTGCCTTAAGGACGATCCGGAAATCAACCCGGCCCTTAAGTATGCGGCAACAAGGCAGGCGCTCTACCAGGGCCTTGGCAAAAAGATAGAGATACTCTCCTGCCACGGCGAATCCATAAGATTCATGGCCGAGTGGTGGAAGCAGCTCTACGGAGAATCCGAAGGCAAGGATCACCTGGGTATCTTCCCGGCATCCTGCGTATACACAGCAGACCTTCACTCCATGGGCCAGTACATCCAGGACGGAGAGCGCATACTTATGGAGACCTTCCTCAGCTTCGATGAGCCCCGCGTTAAGGTAGAAATCCCCGCCACCAAAGACAACGGAGACGGACTCAACTACCTTGCAGGCATGGAGTACAGGAAGATCTACGCAGCAGCGCAGCAAGGCGTTAAGAAAGCCCACATGGACGGCGGGGTACCCTGCATGGAAGTATCAGCACCCGCTCTTGATGAAGAGAACATAGGCGCTCTGATCTACTTCTTCGAGGCAGCCTGCGGAATATCAGGCTACATGCAGAAGGTAAATCCGTTCAACCAGCCGGGCGTTGAAGAATACAAGAAGAACATGTTTGCTCTTCTGGGCAAAAAATAGGAGGAACTATGGCAGACTACAGAGAAAAGTTCGAATTCTGGAAAAACGACAGCTTTTTCGACGAACAGACCAGAGCTGAGCTTGCGGCTCTCACAGACGAAAAAGAAATAGAAGACCGCTTCTACAGAGATCTGGAATTCGGTACAGGCGGCGCCAGAGGCGTTATGGGCGCCGGCACCAACCGTTTCAATTCATACAACGTAAGAAGGATAAGCACAGGCTTTGCGGCTTACCTTCTTAAGACTTTCGGCGAGGACGCAAAGAAGCGCGGCGTAGCCGTAGCTTACGACACCAGAAACAATTCCAAGGAGTACGCACGCCAGACTGCGCTCACCATGTGCGCATGCGGCATTCCCGCGTACCTTTACACAATTACCTGCCCCACACCTATGCTGTCCTTTACAGTAAGGCAGCTGCGCTGCTGCGGCGGCGTTATTATCACCGCAAGCCACAACACCAAGCAGTACAACGGCTACAAGGCTTACGACGAGACAGGCTGCCAGCTCTACCCCTACACCGCTGACGCAGTCATAGCAGAGGTAGACAAAGTAGACATCACCAAGACCGTCATCATGGACGAGGCAGAAGCCGCTGCAAAGGGCCTGCTCAAGTACATAGGCGATGAAATGATGGACAAGTACGTAGAGGCTGTAAAGGCTCAGGCAAACCCGCTGCCCGCAGAGCAGAAGGCTGCCCTCAAGGTAGTCTACACCCCGCTGCACGGCGCAGGCCTGGTACCTGTTACCAGAGTGCTCAAGGAGAGCGGATTCTCCGGCCTTACAGTTGTTCCGGAGCAGGCAGTGCAGGACGGCAACTTCCCCACAGTCACCTCCCCCAACCCCGGAGACGAAAGCGCGATGCAGATGGCTATGGACCTTGCCAGAAAGACAGGCGCAGACGTAGCCCTGGGTTCCGACCCTGATGCAGACCGCATAGGCATGGCCGCAATGGATAAGGACGGCAAGTTCATGTTCTTCTCCGGCAACCAGATCTGCGCAATGATACTTGAATACCTGCTCACCATCAGAAAGGACAGGCTCAAGCCGAATTCCTGCATTATAACAACAGTCGTTACCAGCGAGATGGGCTCCGATATCGCAAGGGCTTACGGACTTTCCGTAGACGAAGTCCTTACCGGATTCAAGTTCATAGGCGCAGTAATGAACAAGTACGAAAAGACCGGAGAAAAGGTCGTAGAGTTCGGATACGAGGAAAGCAACGGCTGCCTTATCGGAGACTACGTAAGGGATAAGGACTCCGCCGCAGCAATAATGATGATGTGCGAGATGGCCGCCTACTACAAGGCCAACGGCATGACTCTCTGTGATGCTCTCGAGGCCCTCTACAAGAAGTACGGCTACTACCTCGATCACCTGGACAACTACGTGTTCCCGGGCAAGGAAGGCGCAGAAAAGATAGCTTCCATCAACAGGAAGCTGCGCAGCATAGGCACTGCCCTCTCCCCGGACATAGTCCGCATGAAGGACTTCGAAAAGGGCGTGGACGGACTTCCGCCTTCGGACGTTCTGAAGTACTGGTTCAAGGACGGTTCCTGGCTTGCAATAAGGCCCTCCGGAACAGAGCCTAAGACCAAGGTCTACTACTGCATACACGACAACAACAAAGCTGTTGCCGAAGAGCTTCTTAAGAAGCGCCAGGCTCTGATCAACAGCGTTATCGACAGCCTTTAATATGGATACAAAAGATTTCATAAAACAGAAT
>CADALS010000177.1 GCA_902788795.1 uncultured Eubacteriales bacterium
CTCCGGGGGTCCGAAGCGCTGCGGAGGAAGCAGCTGACCTATCTTTTCTGCCTCTTTATCGTAGCTGCGCTTCAGATAGGTCTTTCCTACCATGAACAGCGGCCGAGGTGCATCCTCTATCCTAAGCATTGATCCAAGAGCCTTGCCGTCTCTTCCAAGCTCTTCTGTAATGCCAAAGCACTCCAGCTTAGGAACAGCGCCGCTTGCAAGCAGTGTGCCGCCTTCTGAAACAAATGCAGCCAGCTTTTCAAGTGCCTGCGGAGCAAGCCTTGATTTTTCGGGCAGTATTATAGTCTTATACTTGCCAAGATCCATGCCGGCCAGTCCGCCGCCGAGGGTCTCATCAAAAGCTATATGAAGCTCTGTTAGAGCTCTGATCCAGCCGCGCTCTTCCGGGTTTGGGATCACGTAGGCGTCGCGAACCAAGAGAGTGTCCGAAACAGAAGACACGCCGTACATAAGGCCTTCGTGCTCCTTTGCGTAGCAGAACACCTTTTTGACGCTCTCAAAGGCGCTCTTGTCCTCTTTGTTATCCAGGCGCCCCATTACGTAGTAATCCAGGCCGCCGTGGTTAGCCAGAGTCTGCCAGAGCCTAAGCTCCTGCAGAGCCGGGTCTGCCGCAACATGCCTGTAGGCAAAGCCCATGAAGTCCACGTCCGCAACGTCTGCTTCCTTTCCCATGCCGCAGATGGCTCTTGCATTGGAAGACGCCTGGTACTGCCAGTGAGGAAGCTCCCTTCCAAACTCGGAATTGGACTCCTGGCGCACGTAGTCCACGGAGCAGTAAGCAATATCTGGAGATATCTTCCTAAGAAGCTCAGTAACGCGCTTTTTCTGGGCAGAGGCAAGGCCCTGCTGGAATCCGAGGTAGGCAAAGCTGGCCTTATCTGTTCTGGAAAGCTCCAGGGGTATATCCGCGCCGAACTTTGCCTTAAAGGCCTTTTTGCATGCATCGCACTGGCAAGGACCGTGGCGGTTCATGCTGTAATCTACTATGTAACCGGTAGCTGAGCCCATGTTGCAGTAGATACCATCGAATGGGATCTTTTCGAACATTTCTTTAAGGATCTCATCCATGTATCCGCCCTGATATCCTCCGGACATGCAGGTCTGCACATAGCCGTTGTATATAAGAGGCTCCCCATCCGGCTTTCTGTAAGCCCAGTCGGGATGGCGCTCATAAACTGCAACAGGTATCTTTGAGAAATCTGTCCTCGCGATAACTTTAATGCCATTCTCGTGGCATTTTTCAACCAGATGTTTAAGATCGAAGCCTTCCAAAAGTGCGCTGCGGGTATGGTCTGCAAGCTCTGTAGGATAGCTTGCGATAAGCCCTGCTGCGTTGAGCATGACCGCGTTGCACGAAAACTCCTTAAGGCTTTTGATGAACGTTTCTTCATCAAAGTTCAAAGTATCGGTCTCCCTGAAATTAGTCTGTATAACACGCCAGGGATATCCCTCCCACCAATGTGCCATATTTCCTCCTTGTGGCTGGATGTGAACTAATTAACCATGTTTATTTTATTTTATCCGCATGCAAGCGTAAATCGACATTTTAGCCAAATTGTACTCATATTTGTTTTATTCTATTAAAACAAATTTAGCGACAATCAGACTAATTCAAGAATGTTCACAGGCCGCAAACTGTGAGATAATATTACCGACTGATAAACAACGTAAGGAGGATGCGCTATGCCTAAGATCAAGAAAGTCGTTACTACTGTATGGTATAACAAACAGAACATGTACGATCTGAGAAGAGTTTTCCCGGATTCCAAGTTCGTATACGTTAACTTTTACGACAAAGAACGTCTTGCCCAGGAGGTAAAAGACGCGGATGTTGCAATAATAATGGGCGATGTAGACCCCTGCCTTCTCGGCGAGAACACCCTTAAATGGATACAGTGCGACCATGCAGGGCTCAATGGTTCCGCGCGCCCCGAAGTTTTCGAAAGAGGCATACCTGTTACCGGAGCCGCAGGTCGCAGCGCCCCTGTCCTTGCTGAGCACGCTATATACTTCATGTTCCAGCACTGCTACCACACCAGGGAGCTTCTGGCGGCGCAGGCTGCCCACAAATGGGGAGTTGAAGGTTCTGAGAGCTGGAGGGGCCTGTTCGGGCAGACCGCAGGCATCATAGGCATAGGAAACAACGGCACAAAGATAGCTGAACGCCTCCACGCCATGGGCATGAGGATAGTCGCCTACAACAAGTGGCCGCTCGAAGGCCTTGACTACGCGGAAAAGATCATAGGAAACGAAGGCGGAAAGCTGGAGGACCTCCTTAAAAAGTCCGACTACATAATCCTGTCTATAGCCCTTACAGACGAGACCTTCCACATGATCAACAAGGAGACCCTCAAGTCCGCAAAGAAAGGCGCTTTCCTTGTCAACATGGCAAGAGGCGGTGTAGTCTGCACAGAAGATATGATAGAAGCGCTTAAGGACGGCACACTTTCCGGAGCCGGCCTGGACGTATTCGAGGAGCAGCCGCTCTCCGATAATTCACCGCTTTGGGATATGGAGAACGTCTACATTACCCCGCACTGCACCCCGCAGGTGCCGGACCGCCAGGCAGCTACCATTGCCATAATACGCGAGAACGCGCGCCGCTTTGAGGCAGGCGAGCCCTTGCTCAACCTTATGAAGCCATCTGACGCCATAAGCGGCCAGAAGGCTGAAGGCGGCTGGGCAAGGATGATGAACTCAGGCCTTACCAAAGAGCAGATAGAAAAAATGCCCCTGGATAAATACCTGGGGGCAAGAGGATGGACAGATCCGTCCGAATGGATGTAGATTTGCGATCAGCAGTCTAAGTAACCTTCGCGGACCTTGTATCCGAAATAATCAGCAAGAAGCTTCATTTGCTCATCTGTTATGGTGTTTATCCGTGGCAGGTGAGCTATTTTCATGTAGATCTCAGCGGCTTTTTCCGCAGTCTCTATAAGGCCGAAGGCCTCGTCCAGGGTCTTTCCGGCGCCGTAGAGGCCGTGCTGAGCCCATACTACCAGCCTCTGGTCCTTCATCTTATCCGCGGTAGCCTGGCCTATCTCGTTGGTGCCGCAGAGCATCCAGGGAAGAACGCCTACGCCGTCCGGGAATACCACTACGCACTCAGTGCACATCTGCCAGAGGCTCTTTGTAAAGGCCTTTTCGTCCAGGGTGTGGACAAAGGTCATGGCCAGAAGGTTGGTCGGGTGGCAGTGCTCTACTACCCTGTTTTCGGGGTCTACGGCAAGCCTTGCCATGTGGCTCATCATGTGGGCCGGGAACTCGGAGGTAAAGCGGCCGCCGTCAGTAAAGCCCCAGAGAAGTTCAGCGCTCTGCCCGCCGTCAGCTATCCTGACTATGCCAAGGTTTACGTCCGGTGCGTACTGCACGTTCTTAAAGTACTTGCCGGTGCCGGTAACAAGGAAGTACTTGCCTTCCAGCGCCGGAGCCTCAAAACCGGTCTTAAGAGTGCGTATTACATTTTTAAGATCCAGGTAAGGAGCAAGCTCTTCTTCGGAAAGCAGCAGGCTTATGTTGCCTCCGTTGCGCTCGTCCCAGCCGTGGTCGTACATATTAGTGCAGGTGCGTATCATCTCCACCATGAACGGTGCTTCAAGTATATTCTTCATAAAGTTTCCTTTCTTCTACCTTGTGATAACATCAACAAGTACATTGAATATTTTAGCGACTTTCAGGATAGTGTCAATATGCCTTCCGGATGCGGCTGCCATGTGATGGGTGGGGCCTGCCTCGCTCCACTTGTTGCAGAACTCCCTTGCGCCGCA
>CADALS010000178.1 GCA_902788795.1 uncultured Eubacteriales bacterium
AAGGGCAAGACTCTTACCACAAGGGACGATCTTTCCATAGGCATAGGCAAGGCCCTGGACATGCTCCCGGCAGAGCTTATAAAGCAGGCCAGCGTCGTCTGCCTTTCCACAACTCTTGCGACTAACGCTGTCATAGAGGGCAAGGGCTGCCGCGCAAAGCTGGTGGTATTCGGGCTTTCAGACGAATATGGCGCCCGCATGCACGCTCCCGAAAACTACAACCTTAAGCCTGCCACCACTCTCTGGGTGGACACCTACGGCAGCGCGGACGGACTTATGGTAGACGAGCCGGACTGGGACGCCCTGGTAAAAGAACACGGAGACTGGCTCAAGGATTCGGACGCCCTTGCAGCCTGCGAGCTCTGGTCTGATGACACCGGAGCCCCAAACGAAAAGAAATTCAAGACCATAGCAGAGGAAACCCTCGGCAAAAAGTGCGTGATCTCAAGCGAACTTACAGGAGGCGTAAATGTCTTTGCGCGCGGAGGCACTGCCCTTCTCAACGCAAGGCTCTTCCCCATTGTCAAGGAATTCATAGACGCCGCAGCCAAGGACTTTGCCGAAAGAGGATGCAACGCACCCATAATGGTAGTCCGCTCCGACGGCACCCTTATGTCCACGGAGCTCACGCTCTCCAGGCCTGTTGAGACCATGCTCTGCGGCCCTGCCGCCAGCGTTCTTGCAGGAAAAAGCTTTGCAGACAGCGAAGATTACATAATCGTGGACATGGGCGGAACATCCACGGACGTTTCCGTAGTTGCCGGAGGAAAACCGGTAATGGCCAAGGACGGCATAAACCTTGCGGAGTGGGCAACTTCAGTCAAAGGCATAAGGGTCTCCCCCTTCAACCTCGGCGGGGACAGCGCCGTAAGGCTTGTGGCAAAGCAGCCCCAGCTCTTCCCAAGAAGGGTCCGCTCCCTGTGCTCTGCAAGCCTCGAATGGCCATCCATAAAGCAGGACCTTAAGCGCCTTGTTGAAACAGAGCACTACAACAACTTCCCCCTGCACGAATTCTTCTACCTGGTAAGGGAGCCGGAAGACTTAAGCCATTACACTGCAAAGGAAAAGCGCCTCATAGACGCCTGCCGCAAAGGCCCACTGATGCTGGAGGACCTGGAGCTTAAGGCAGATATAGATATATACGGTCTGGACTCCGAACGCCTCGAATCCGAAGGCGTTATCATGCGCTGCGGGCTTACCCCCACAGACTTTATGCATATCAAGGGAGACTATCTGGACTACGACCGCGAGGCCTCCGTTCTTGCAGCCAAATACATGCTGCGCAACATGGGCGTGGAGCCCAAGGATATAAACGATGCCGCTGTGCTTGATCTTGCAGACCAGGTCTACGAACTGGTAGAGGCAAAGATGTACGAAAGCCTCGTAAAGATAAGCCTTGAGCGCAAGTACGAAAAGGTGTTCGGCGACGGCGTAGATGCCCAGACAGAGTTCCTTATCAAGCAGGCCTGGGCAGAAAGAAAGCGCCCCGAAGATGCTGCAGGCAAGGCAGCCACGAAAGAAGCAGAAGGCGAACGCAAGCCCCAGAGCCTGCTTTCCCACCTGTTCTCAACTAAATACACACTGATAGGCATCGGCGCGCCTACCCATCTCTTCCTTCCGGAAGTGGCAAAAGCGCTGGATGCGCCCTACCTGCTGCCGGAGCACGCGGAGGTCGCAAACGCCATTGGCGCCCTTAAGTCCAACCTGAACGCCACTATAGAGGTCCACATTACAGAAAGGTTCTCCAACGATCTGGGCAAGTTCATCTACATAGTGCACTCGCCTTACGGCAGCATCTACGTAGAAGACAGGGATGCCGCAATAGAGCTCGGCAAAAAAGAGGCTGAAAAAGCCGCCCGCGCAGAGGCACAAGCCCGCGGCGCAGACGGCGATATCTCAGTACGTTCCTGGTCTTCCTACAAACAGATCAGAGCAAGGCAGGGAGAAAAGGTAAACATAGGGCTCGCCGCATTTGCGGAAGCCGTAGCAGAATAATAAAACAGCAGCCAAGCGAGCTGCTGTTTTTAATTTCAATACATTGCATCGCGCTACTTTACGTTTGCGCCCTGCGCTCTTACAAGAGCCTTCAGCTGGGTCTCGCCGCCCTCAAGGTAATGGCCGGCTTTAAAGTAAAGGGTGTAGTTTCCTCTTGTAAATACAGCCAGATCCGCGCCCTTTTGCTTAGCGCCAACGATGTCTGTAAGGGGTATGCTCACGTGGAACTGGCCCTGACGGAAGACTTTTATATCGTCCCCTATCTCGTAGCGGATCAAAGGATCCGGACGGCCGGTCTCCTCGTTCATGCGCATGGCATCGTACTTTGCGCCAAGAGCTATCTGAGCGTAGCGCATAAGGAAGAGCAGCAGGAAGATTATCGCAAACACCACAAAGCGCTTAAGGCCGGAAGTATAGTACAAATATCCGCAGACCGCGGCTATGGGCAGCGGCGCGTAGTGCATTATAACGGTCTTGGTAAAGAAGCTGTAGTAAGCCTCCAGGGCGTTTACTGTGTCCTCTTTAGAGTATCTGTGTTCGTTGATTATCATATTTGACCTCTGTTATCTGCTGAGAACAAAGCTGCGAACTTTTTCTACGTATTCGGCCGGCTGAAGGAACATTGCCAGGTGGCCTCCTGTAAGGCTGCGGTCCACCTGCGCAAAGGGCATGAACCTTGTAAGCGCATCAGTGCAGTCCTTGTGGAACATGCGATCGTCCGGGGAGAGCAGAAGCAGCACCCTGCCGTTAAGGTAGTCCACGTCTTCCGGAGCCATGCCGAACTCACTGGCAAGGTCCGTAAGGAGCGTAAGCGAATGCTTTATCCTCCCCCTGGAAAGTGTTGCGTCCGCAAGCGCTGCAAAGGCATCCGAGTATTCCTTTTGCTGCGGGGTAAAACTCTCCTCCAGCTGGGGATCCACCACCAACAGCTTGCTCTTTATGTAGCGCATAGGAGCAAAACTCACCAGTTTCTGGTTGACGTTCTGCACCATAAGCATCTCGTTAAGGGCTTTGATGCCTTCGGAGCTCATGTGTTTGCCGAGGCTTGCGGTGTTTGAAAGTACAAGGCCTTCCACCACTTCCGGGTGCTTTTTTGCAGTTACCTGGGCTACGAATCCGCCAAGGGACTGTCCCAGCAGCCACACCTTAACGCCGAGGCTTTGGAAAAGCTCTGCCAAAGCGTCCGCTGTGCCTGCAACTGTCTTTATCTTTTCAGGATAGTCCAGCGTTATTACGGAAAAGTCCTTTGAGAGCAGCTCAAAATGCTCATAGAAGGCGTCGGAGTTTCCTATGGTGCCTATCAGAAGGACCAGGGTCTTGTCTGATCCTTGGTTCTTGTGGTAGCGGTACTCTACCGGAGCCCCACCTGATGTTGTGAACTGCTGCAGCGGGTATTTGTTTCTGTACTCTTCAACAGTGATGATCATTCATCGCTCCCTTTATAAAACATTACTGTTACGTATTCGAATCTGGCAAAGAAGACTTCCTCAACTATGTAGAAGACGCCCTCCCCTCCGGAAAAGCCGCTTAAGGCCTCGCAGACTGCGGTCATGTCTTCCGGAACGAAGACTTTGCAGCCGCGGCCGAATTCCATCTTGATCTCGTCCTCCAAAAGCCTTGATACCTTGCGGCCTGTGTAGCTGTTACCAAGGACATCGTAGAGGGTGCGGCGGAGGTTTTGCGGCGCTTCAGTTACCGCCGCAAGGC
>CADALS010000179.1 GCA_902788795.1 uncultured Eubacteriales bacterium
GCTGGACCTTATAAGGCACACTGTGGACGATAAGCTCCAGAGCACCCTGGACGAAAAGCTCTCCCGCTCCTTTGAGACCGTAAGGCAGAGCCTTCAGCAGGTCTATATGGGCCTCGGCGAGATGCAGAACCTGGCCACAGGAGTAGGAGATCTAAAAAAAGTCCTCACGAATGTAAAGAGCCGCGGCATACTCGGGGAGATTCAGCTGGGCTCCATACTTCAGCAGATACTGTCTCCAACGCAGTACGAGGAAAACGTAGTTACCGTGCCCGGCAGCACCGAAAGGGTGGAATACGCTGTAAAAATGCCCGGGGACGGGGACATACCCGTGCTCCTTCCCATAGACGCTAAGTTCCCTGGGGATTCCTACGCAAACCTTATGGATGCCTACGAGGCCGCAGATCCGGACCGCATAGCGGCTTGCAGAAGGGTGCTCACGTCCCAGCTCAAAAAAGAAGCCAAGGATATACAGACCAAATACATAAGATTGCCTTACACTACAGAATTCGCTATTATGTTCCTTCCCTTTGAGGGCCTGTACGCAGAGGCTGTAAATATGGGTGTTATGGAGGATGTGCAGCGCAACAACCGCGTTATGATAGCAGGTCCTTCCACCATGGCCGCGTTGCTGAACAGCCTTCAGATGGGCTTTAAGACTCTGGCTATACAGCAGAACGCAGGGGAGGTCTGGCGCGTTCTTGGCAGCGTAAAGAGCGAATTCGACAAGTTTGCGGACGTCCTGGACGCCACGCAAAAGGAGCTGGATCAGGCCAACAAGAACCTGGACAAGCTGGTAGGCGCCAGGACCAGAATGATACAAAGAACGCTCAAGGATGTTTCCCGCCTTGGCGAATACGATACGGAGAAGAATTTTATTGAGTAGCCTTTTCGCGATAGCAGATCTTCATCTTGCCACGGATCCGTCCATAGCGGACAAGTCCATGGATATGTTCGGAGGCAGCTGGGTGAACCACGCCGAGCGCCTGCGCAGTATTTGGCTGCGCCTGGTAGAGCCGGAGGACGTTGTATTTATCCCTGGAGATATCAGCTGGGCTCTTAAGCTGGAGGAGGCTGTAGCAGACCTGCGGTGGATAGATCAGCTGCCCGGCACCAAGGTGCTGCTGCGCGGCAATCACGACCTCTGGTGGTCCTCCATGAAGAAAATGAGAGGCCTTTTCGAAAGCGTAAAGTTTATAAGAAACGATTCCATAGAGTTCCAAGACTACGTGCTCTGCGGCACCCGCGGCTGGGTGTGCCCCGGGGATCCTGCCTTTACCGAAAGCGAGGACCGCAAGATCTACGAAAGGGAGATACTGCGCCTGGAGATGTCCCTTAAGAGCGCGTCCGAATGCGGCAAGCAGATAATAGCAGCTACCCACTACCCGCCCATGAACAAAGACCGCCAGCAAAGTACGGCGTAAAGACCGCGCTGTTCGGGCACCTGCACGGGGAGAGCGCTTTCCGCGTGGCTCCGGAAGGGGAGATGGACGGGATCAGCTACCGCCTGGTGTCTTTGGACAAGCTGCAGGCGGCTCCTCTTAAGATACTGTGATATAAATAACACCAAGTTTGCAGACAAGCAGCAGGCGGGTACTTGAAAACCGTCTGCTGTTTTGATATACTTCAAAGGATGCAATCGATGAGAGGCAAGTCATGAAGCACATTTTTATCGTAAATCCTGCGGCAGGCAAAGGCATTGCAACAACTAAGTATCAGCCCCAGATCTTAAACTATCTTAAGGACTCCGGTCTTGATTACGAGGTCCACAGGTCTCTCAACAAAGAGGAGATAGGTACTTATATAAAGCAGAAGGCGGCAGACGGCGCTCCTGTGCGTTTCTACGGTATAGGAGGGGACGGCACCCTCTGCGATGTGGCAAACGGCGCTGTAGGGCTTCCGAATGTGGAAGTTGCCATCATCCCCTGCGGCACAGGAAACGATTTTGTAAGGAATTTCAGCAACAAAGAGAACTTCCTGGATATAGAAAAGCAGATCAACGGCAAAGCCGTTCCTGTAGATGCCATAAGGTGCAACGATTTCTACTCCATGAACATGCTCAACATAGGAGCAGACTGCGAGGTAGTTGTAAAGGCTGCCAACAAGAAGCACGCAAGCGGTTCTCTGGCATACGCCATAGGCGCTCTGGAAGTTCTTCCCCACAATCCGCGTTACCGCATGGCATATACGGACGAGAACGGCGAGGAACACGAAGAAGACCTGCTCCTCTGCTGCATTGGCAACGGCCATTACTGCGGCGGCGGATTCAAGGGCTGCCCAAGGGCCAGCCTGCAGGACGGGCTTATGGACGTAGTAATCGTAAGGCCAGTTACAGGCATGCTTATGATGAAGATGCTGCTCAAGTACCACAACGGCACCCATCTGGATGCCCCGGAGGCAGCAGACCTTATCAAGTTCATGCAGGTAAAGAACTTCAGGCTTAGAGCCATAGACCAGGTAAACGTCTCAGTAGACGGAGAGGTAAAACCCTTTACAGAAGGGGACATGGAAGTGGCCCCCGGCGCAATCAACTTTGTTGTACCGGAAGGCTCAGAAATACTGTAAATAAAAACCTTCTGCCGCAGCTGGCAGAAGGCCGTACGCAGGAGTAGCGAAGCGGCCGTAACGCGGTAGTCTCGAAAACTATTTATCCAGCAATGGGTACGTGGGTTCGAATCCCACCTCCTGCGCCAATAAAAAAGCACCCGATCGGGTGCTTTTTCTTATCGGTAATATGTGTTACTGCGCTTTCCTGATCTCGAACTTGTTAAGGGAGAGTATAGCTGCGATCAGAAGCACAACGGATACTATCAGGCCAGGCCAGGGCGAGCTGGTAAAGCCCGTGATCAGGTAGCCTATGGCGCACATGACTGCAACTAGAGTTGCGTAGGGCAGCTGGGTCTCTACGTGGTTGATGTGCTTGCAGTCCGCGCCTGTGGACGCCAGTATTGTGGTGTCGGATATAGGCGAGCAGTGGTCTCCGTAAACAGAGCCTGCAAGTGTAGCGCCAAGAGCAGGTACCAGCAGGTAGCCGGCGCCGTCGACCTCGCATATCATGGTGATGATTGGGATCAGCATGCCGAAGGTTCCCCAGGAGGTTCCCATTGAGAAGCTCATGAGCGCTGCGATTATAAAGATAATGAAGGGCAGCAGCCTTAATGAAACGCTGCCTGCACTTACGAAACCGGAGATGAACTGGCCGGTCCCGATCAGCTGCCTGCATACTCCGCCGAGGCTCCATGAAAGGATAAGGATGAGCATTGGCGGTACTATGCTGCTGATCCCGCTAACTATGGAATCTATGAATTCCTTGGGCTTCATTATCTTTCTGGGAATGTACAGCAGGAGCGCTGTAACAAGCCCTGCGAAAGCGCCAAGGGAAAGTCCTGCGGTGGGGTTGTAGCCTATGGCTTCGGAGAAGCTTACGCCCTCAAAGAATCCGCCAACGTAGGCCATGCCAAGGATGGCGCAGATGATAAGCACCACTATGGGAAGGACAAGATCTATGATGTGGCCCTTGCCGTCGTCTTCCTGCACGGCTGCTGTCTGGGCTGCGGCTTCCTTCATGGCTCTTTCTTCGGCCTTTCTCATGGGGCCGAAGTCCTTGCCGGTAAAGCTTATCATGAAGACCATGATTATGGTCAGGAGCGCGTAGAGGTTATAGGGTATGGTGGCCAGGAAGGTGTTGAAACCGTCGGTGGCGCTTACCTCGCTGGCAACTGCAACGGCCCAGCTGGACACCGGAGCTATGATGCAGACCGGAGCGGCGGTGGCGTCTATGATGTAGGCCAGCTTTTCCCTGGATATGCGGAGCCTGTCGGTAATGGGGCGCATAACAGTGCCGACTGTAAGGCAGTTGAAACCGTCGTCTATAAAGATCAGTATTCCAAGTAAGGAAGTTGCGAATGCTGCGGAGCGCTTGCTGCTGAGGCGTTTTCCTGCCCAGCGGCCGTAGGCCTGGCTTCCTCCGGACTTGGAGACCAGCATTACCACTGCCCAGAGAAGGGCCAGGAAGATTATCATGTATGCGTTGTCCGCTATCTTCGAGTACATCATGTCGAAGGTGGTGGACACTGCTTTTACAAGGCCTCCTCCGATGTGGAAGCTGTAGATGAGCATGCCGGACATTATGCCTATGAACAGGGAAGAGTAGACTTCCTTGGTTATAAGCGCCAGCGCTATTGCGATAAGCGGCGGCAGTATGGACAGCCAACCGGTCTCGACCATTGTGAATTCCATTATTGAGCTCCTGTTTTTCTGAAATGGCAGGGATAGCTGCCTGTGAATAATTGCGTACTATGATATTGTGCACAACAAACATATTATATACTTCTTTATAGAGCTTGCAATATGTATTTTAATTAATTAATGTGCTAAAATAATAGCAAAGAGGCATTTCATTGTTAGGCGGGGCTTGCTATGGAAGAAGACAGATATATAACATTGGAGACCGGGCTTGGAAGCATAAAAGGGCTCAGTACTGCCGAGGGACGCGAATTTCTTGGAGTGCGCTTTGCAAGGGCGGGGCGCTTTGAATACGCGCAGCCGGTAAACAGCTGGGAGGGCATTTACGATGCTACGCAGATAGGTCCTGCCTGCCCGCAGATAAGGGAGTTCCACGCTCACCTGGAGAATCCCGAAAGGATGTTCTACCAGAGGGAGTTCAGGGAGGGCATAGACTTTGTGTATGACGAGGACTGCCTGAACCTGAACATCTATACGCCTGCGGAGGCTGAGGGCTGCCCGGTGATAATCTTTATTCACGGAGGCGGATTCGATTCCGGCTGCAACTGCCAGCAGCCTTTTAACGGCAGCGAATACTCAAAGAAGGGCGTAGTAACTGTATTCATAAACTACAGGGTAGGCGTGCTGGGCTACCTTACGAACAGCGCCATACAGGAGCGCTTCGGGCGGGACGGAAACTTCGGCCTGGACGACCAGCTGCTTGCAATAAAGTGGGTCAAGGAGCATATAGCGGATTTCGGCGGAGACCCGGAGAACATCACTCTGCTTGGTCAGAGCGCCGGCGCCATATCTA
>CADALS010000180.1 GCA_902788795.1 uncultured Eubacteriales bacterium
CTCAGAAGGCTCTTTGGCAAGGAAGCACTGGCATGTAAGCGATGAGTATTTCATGGCCGGGGCGCATTTTGCCACCTGGCCGCAATACGCGCTAAGGCGCGCTTCTGTTTCTTTGAGTTCTGTTTTATCCATGCGCTGCGCCTACTTTCCTTTTACTGGGAAGGCTGTTACGACCTTCTTATTGCTGTCCAGATACATGTTTATCTGAAGTCCTCTGCTGTGGCCTACGTAGTAGTTTCCGGACTTTTTGCCTGTCTTAAGGGCTTCCTGCCTGGCTTCAGCTATGGCGTCCACTACCTCCTGAGGGGTCCAGTCATCCGGGAAGAAGGTGCTGATGCCGTCCTTTTTGTGGCCGTCCACCTCCACCTGAGCGGTGTAGACGTTGTTCTTGTCCAGCTTGGACCTGGTGCCTTCTATGATCTCTCCCGGGGAGTCCGTTAGCATGTCGTAGTGGTAGCCGCTGCCCTTGCCGCTGGAGTTGACGTTGCCCATGAAGATGTGCTCTATGGCTGTGGAATTGAATATTTCCGTACCGGTCAGCTTTTTAAGGTCTTTGGAGCTGTACTCCTTCTGACCGTCCGCATTGCCCTTTTCGTCCGGCTTGATCGGATCAACAGGAGTGTTGCCGGACTCGTTGGTGTTCTGAGACTCGTTCTTGTTGCCGGAACCATTGGTGTTGCTGCCGCTGTTGGAATTCCCGGAACCGTTGGTGTTGCTGCCGCTGTTCTTGTTGCCGTCGTCCGGCTCCACAACATTTATTACGTTGTTGCCCGGAATTATCTTGCCGTCTCCGTCTATGCGGATAATGCCTTTTATGCCAAGGAACACCAGCAGCGCCACGATCAGCGCGGCAATTATAAGCTTTATGAGTTTCTTTTTATCCATATGTTTTGTCCTACAGGATCTGAGTTATATCCCTTACCACGGCCGCGCCGCAGGTGTTTTCTTTATCTATGCGCTCTTTGTCGTAGCCGAAGCTGTTTATGAATATGGCGTCCATGCCCACGGCCTGAGCCACGGCAACGTCTGTCGAAAAATCGTTGCCCACCATTACGCAGTCCTTTGCATCCAGCCCCTGCTCTTTTAAAAGCAGCTCCATAAACTCCTTCTGGGGCTTTTTCATGCCCTTGTCGGAGGAGATGTAGACCGAATCGAAAAGGTCCGCCAGGCCGCACTCGTAAAGTTCCGGCAGCGTAAACACCAGCTGCGCGTTGGAAAGCAGGTGCACTGTGGCGCCCTCTTCCTTCAGTTTTCTGAGCACTCCGGCCGCTCCGCTGTAGGCTTCCAGCTTTCTGCGGGACCTTACCCTAAAGCCGCAGGCTACGGCAAATTCAAAGGTACACTCGTCCGTAAAGCCCAAAGGCCCGGAAACCGCCAGCGCGTTGGCTCGCTTTTCGGTAAGAAGATCGCGGAACACGTCCTCTATCTTTATCTCCGGGTGCTCCCAGCCGAACCTTGCGGAAAGCATGGCTTCCTGATCCTTTACCATGGAATGGTACCGGGACTTCAGCTCTGCCGGATCCCATTTGGCTCCGTAGCAGGAATAGAACGCCGCCAGCCACTTCCAAAGGCCGGGGTCTTCCTCGTCCGTGAGTATGTCCACCAGAGTTCCGTAAAGATCGAAGATGTAGTTCTTGTAGCGTTTCATAGCGTTTAGCCGGGCATCAGCCCTTGATCATCAGCAGCACGCACACGAATACCGCGCTGACTATTATCTGAGCCAGGTTGAAGCGGTATCTTACCTGCGCGTTGGAGGAACCGAGGTTCTTGCGCAGATGATCGTGCAGCGGGGTGCGGAGGTTCTTCATAAAGTCCTGCTTTTTGGTGAGCCTTATTACAAGCAGCTTAAACAGCCCGATAAGTCCGTCCGCAAGGAATACTATGCAGACCGGGATCGCAAACAGCGCGTTGCCCATGCGAAGGAAGAGAATTCCCAGGAAGAGCCCCAGAGGCCTGGATCCGGCGTCTCCCATAAGCACAGTGCTGGGCTCGCAGTTAAACTGCAGGTAGGCGAGGAGCACTGCGCTCATGACGGCTGCACCCGGGGCTACGCTTCCGAGCTTTCCGAGCACTGCGGCGCAGGCTGCAGCACCTATCATGGAGTTGATGGCCAGGCTGGATGAGAGCCCGTCTATGCCGTCCGCGCAGTTGACTGCGTTGATCATGAGCCACAGGAAGGCTGCGGCCAGGATTACGTAGAGCCAGGGCGCTATCTGCACTTTGGTGACCACGAAGTCCAGGCAGGCCATCTCAGGCTCGAATATTACTATGCTTGCCCCTGCAAGAAGGCAGATGACAAGGTCTGTTATGCCTTTTAAAAGCTCGCTCCAGGGCGTTTCGGACGCGTCGTCCAGGTAGCCGGTGACCATGCTCAGAAGCGCTGTGCCGCTAATGCACAGGGACAGCGGCGAGAAGCCCTCCACAGCTGCAGCAGCTACCGCAAACACTACCATCATTAGTATTCCGGCGCCGCGTATCTTGCCCTGCGACAGCGCACCGGCCACGGCAAATTCCCTGCCGTGATCCCTTGGCAGCTTGCCGCCCAGGACCTTTATAAGAATTATAGTCAGGGCGAACGCTCCGAAACAGATAAGCATCGTCCTTGTTATCATAGCTAAATTGGCCATCAAGACCACCTCCACATTAATATCGTAACTAAACTAATATATTATCTCACAAAGTACTTTCATCATCAAGTGCCAACATAGGGGACGGTTCTTCTTATGCATCAGGGGGACGGTTCTTCCGGTGCATCAGCGCATCAGAAAGGCGGTTCTCTATGCACCTTTCATTACAATTTCAGTCTATTTCAGGCCATACCGCATGCCAAATCATACTTAATCTTTAGCAAAACTGTCTGTCTAAGCTGCCTGAGGCTCAAAACAACACAAAACCGGGCCCAATAGGACCCGGTTTTTGGTCTTTTATTATACCGCGCTGCAGATCTGTAAGCAAGCGGGGAAAACTCAGCGCCCGTGCATCGAAAGAACCGTCCCCCTGATGCATGTTTTGGCATCGGAAGAACCGTCCCCCTGATGCGACTGCTGCGCTTAGTTGTTGCGGTAGTAGTTGATGAGGCAGCCGTCTGCTATGATCTGGCGCTCCGGCTCGGTGAGGGCTCCGGTGGATACCTTAAAGGCCTTTACGGTGCCGTCCGGTTTTACTGCGTAGGCCGTAATGTCCTCGCTGTTTGCAAGCACTGCGCTGCGCACATCCTTTACGAAGATGTAGTCGCCAAGCTCAAAGACCGAAGGATCCTCCACCAGGAACGGGGTCATGCCCCAGTTGATGCAGTTGCTGCGGTAGCGCTTGGTTGCGTAGGCCTTGGCAAAGTTTGCGGAGCCGCCCATTACCCTCTGGCAGGAAGCAGCCTGCTCTCTTGCGGAGCCGTCGCCCGGGCAGTTTGCGAAGATGGCGGAACCGATATCGGTGCCTTCCGCATCCACTGCAACGCCGGCCTTCTCCAGAGCCGAGTAAACAGCCTTGATCTCTTCGGAAAGGCCCTTGCCTGCCCTTCTGTCTC
>CADALS010000181.1 GCA_902788795.1 uncultured Eubacteriales bacterium
CCGAAAAGGGCAGGTACTACGAGCTCTACACAGGCAAAAAAGAATAAACTCAGCATAGGGGACGGTTCTCCCTGCTGAAAATAACATAGGGGACGGTTCTCTATGCGAAAATCAGCATAGAGAACCGTCCCCTATGTTATTTTCAGCAGGGAGAACCGTCCCCTATGCTGTTCAGTTATTTATTTTGCAAATACTCCCATTTTAAAAAACTATGGATGTGGCGGCATCTTCTTTTTGTTTTATCCGTAAAAAGTGCTATAATAAGCTGTATTTATATGAATCGCAGCTTAAGGAGGTCCTATATGGCCAAAAAAATGAAAACCATGGATGGTAACAACGCAGCTGCATACGTGTCCTACGCGTTTACAGACGTTGCTGCTATCTACCCGATCACCCCGTCTTCTCCTATGGCAGAAGTCGTGGACGAAATGGCTGCTCACGGTCAGACCAACATCTTCGGACAGAAGGTAAAGGTCGTTGAAATGCAGTCCGAGGCTGGCGCAGCAGGCGCTGTCCACGGCTCACTTCAGGCTGGTGCGCTCACAACAACTTACACCGCATCTCAGGGTCTGCTCCTGATGATCCCGAACATGTACAAGATCGCTGGCGAGCTCCTTCCGGGCGTTTTCCACGTTTCCGCAAGAACTCTCGCAGCTCACGCTCTGTGCATCTTCGGAGACCACTCTGATGTTATGGCCTGCAGGCAGACAGGCTTTGCTCTCCTGTGCTCTTCTTCCGTACAGGAAGCTATGGATCTTGCCGGTATAGCACATCTTTCCGCTATCCGCGGCAGAGTTCCTTTCCTGCACTTCTTCGATGGTTTCAGAACCTCCCACGAAGTACAGAAGATAGAGCTCATAGACTACGATGTATTCAAGGATCTCGTAGATGTGGAAGCAGTTGCTGCTTTCAGAGCAAGAGCTCTCAATCCGGAACACCCCGTAGTACGCGGAACCGCTCAGAACGGAGATATCTTCTTCCAGGCAAGAGAAGCAGCTCAGAGCTACTACGACAACCTTCCGGAAGTAGTTGCAGACTACATGGATAAGCTCGGCGCAAAGACAGGCCGCAAGTATCACCTGTTCGATTACGTAGGCGCACCCGATGCTGACAGAGTTATCATAGCAATGGGTTCCGTCTGCGATACCGCAGAAGAAGTAGTCAACTACATGACAAAGAAGGGCGAGAAGGTCGGCCTCGTAAAGGTAAGGCTCTACAGACCCTGGGCTCCTGAATACCTCAAGGCAGTCCTCCCCAAGACAGTAAAGAAGATCGCTGTTCTGGACAGAACAAAGGAACCCGGAGCTCCCGGAGATCCTCTCTATCTGGACGTCCGCGATATGTACTACGACGAGGCAGAAAAGCCCGTTATCGTAGGCGGAAGATACGGCCTTGGCTCCAAGGACACCACACCTGGCCAGATCGTAGCAGTTTACGAAAACCTTGCAAAGAAGAATCCCAAGAACCAGTTCACTATTGGTATCGAAGACGACGTCTACATGACATCTCTTCCTGTCAAGGAAGTTGCAACTGAGCCGGAAGGCACAGTACGCTGCAAGTTCTGGGGACTCGGCTCCGACGGTACTGTAGGCGCCAACAAGCAGGCTATCAAGATCATAGGCGACAACACCGACATGTACGCTCAGGGATACTTCGCTTACGACTCCAAGAAGTCCGGCGGCGTTACCATTTCCCACCTGCGTTTCGGTAAGAACAGGATACAGTCCACCTACCTCATCACAGAGGCAGACTACATCGCATGCCACAACCAGGCTTACGTACACCAGTACAACGTAATAGACGGCCTGAAGAAGGGCGGCACCTTCCTGCTCAACTGCATCTGGTCCGACGAGGAACTCGATAAGAACCTCCCGGCTGCTATGAAGCGCTACATCGCTAATAACGATATCAACTTCTACACCATAGACGGTACAGATCTCGGCGTTAAGATCGGTCTTGGCAACAAGATCAACATGATCATGCAGTCCGCTTTCTTCAACCTCACCAAGGTTATTCCTGTGGACGAGGCTGTTAAGCACCTTAAGGACTCCATAGTCAAGTCCTACGGCAAGAAGGGCGAAGACATAGTCAACATGAACTTTGCTGCAGTAGACGCTGGCATCAACAACGCTCACAAGGTAAATGTTCCTGCATCCTGGAAGGACGCAGTAGACGATGAAAAGACCGGCACCGTTAAGGAGCTTCCGGAATTCATCTCCAACATACTTATTCCCATGAACCGCCAGGAGGGCGACAGCCTGCCTGTAAGCGCGTTCCTCGGCAGAGAAGACGGTACCTTCCCAAGCGGAACCGCTGCTTACGAAAAGCGCGGCGTTGCCGTTTCTGTTCCTGAATGGGATCCGACCAAGTGCATCCAGTGCAACCAGTGCGCATTCGTTTGCCCGCACAGCACCATCAGGCCCATACTCATGGACGAGAAGGAAGCAGCAGCTGCTCCCGCTGGCATGAAGAAGGTAGCAGGCAAGGCTAAGGATCTTGCTGGCTTCACCTACACCATGCAGGTATCCCCGCTGGATTGCCTCGGCTGCGGAAACTGCGTAGACATCTGCCCGGCTAAGGAGAAGGCTATCACTATGAAGCCGCTCGAGAGCCAGCTTGGCGAGGCCGAGAACTGGGAGTACGCAATGACAGTTTCCCAGAAGGAAGTCGGCGGCAAGTACACTGTAAAGAACAGCCAGTTCTACGCTCCTTACTTCGAGTTCTCCGGCGCATGCGCAGGCTGCGGCGAAACTCCGTATATCAAGGTCATCACCCAGCTCTTCGGAGACCGCATGATGATCGCCAACGCAACAGGCTGCTCCTCCATCTGGGGCGCATCCGCACCGTCCATGCCTTACACCAAGGACAAGAACGGCAGAGGTCCTTCCTGGGCTAACTCCCTGTTCGAGGACAACGCAGAGTACGGTCTTGGTATGGCAACAGGTGTCCGCCAGATCAGAGACAGGCTCGCAGACATAGTCAAGGAACTCGCTAAGGCAGATCCTGCTATCCACGATGCAGGCGCTGCATGGCTCGAAGGCTTCAACAACGGCGATGAGTCCAGAAAGCTCTCCGATGCTCTGCTTGCAGCTGTAAAGGCGGCTAAGCTGGACGGCGAGGCCAAGAAGCTTGCAGACGAGCTCGTGGAAAAGGCAGACTTCCTTGTCAAGAAGTCCGTATGGTGCCTCGGCGGAGACGGCTGGGCTTACGATATCGGTTACGGCGGACTGGACCATGTCCTTGCTTCCGGCGAGGATATCAACGTCCTGGTATTCGATACAGAAGTTTACTCCAACACAGGCGGACAGGCATCCAAGGCTACTCCGACTGCTGCTATAGCTAAGTTCGCTGCTGCAGGTAAGCAGATCAAGAAGAAGGATCTGGGCATGATGGCAGCATCCTACGGCTATGTATACGTAGCTCAGTGCGCTA
>CADALS010000182.1 GCA_902788795.1 uncultured Eubacteriales bacterium
GTTGCCCATATTGCCCATGATAGGCATCAGAGAATTAGCAAGCCTGTTTGCTGTAGCAGTCTTGCGAAAGAGGTCCTCGTTCTTGACATCGAACTCCGCCTTGGACTGCTCCTCGTGGCAGAACACCTTTACCACCTTTATGCCGTTGAGCATCTCTTCCGTGTAGGCGTTCATGGATCCCAGAGATTTTTGCCTGAGCCTGAAGTACTTGGAGGAAGCGCCTCCGACGAACACTGTAATGATGTACATCACAACTACAGTTCCAAGCACCACGAGAACAAGTGGAATGCTGATCCTTACCATTGCAATGAACAGCGTCACCACCGTCAGCAAGGACGAGAACACCTGCGGGATACTGTTTGACATAAGTTCCCTTATGTTATCTACGTCATTTGTGTAGACAGACATGATGTCGCCGTAGGGCCTGGTGTCGAAATACTTGATCGGCAGCTTCTGCATGTGGGAGAACAGCTTGTAGCGTATCTCCTTAAGGACGCCGTTGCTTACCTGCACCAAAAGCAGGTTGAAGGTAAACGTCGCCGCTATGGACAGCACGTAAAGCCCAGCGAGCCCCATGATCGCTCTGAACAGGCCGGAAAAGTCCGGATCTGCCACAGTCATAAGAGGCTTTATGTAATCGTCTATAAGGGTGCCAGTGAATGTGGAGGACCTTACGCTTACCAGCGCCTGCACTATCATAAGGGCAAGCGAGAATATGAACAGAGCAAGGTATTTGCCCTGCATGAATGACATGAGCCTGGTAAACAGCTTAACGCTGTTCTTGTCCAGCCTTATCCTTCCGTGCGCTGCCGCCTGCGATCCCGGACCGCGGGGAGTTTCTTCTTTTCTGGCCTTGTTATCAATTTGGCTCATCAAAATCGCCTCCCTTCGTCTGAGATTCATATACTTCCTGATAGATAGTGTTGGAAGCCAGGAGCTCTTCGTGAGTGCCCATGCCGTTGATCCGGCCGTTGTCCAGCACTATTATCTTGTCCGCGTCTTTTACGGAGCTTATGCGCTGCGCAATTATTATCTTTGTGCAGGAAGGCATATACTCCTTAAAGCCTTTGCGTATAGCAGCCTCGGTAGCAGTGTCCACCGCGCTGGTGGAATCGTCCAGAATAAGTATCTTAGGACTGGAAAGAAGCGCCCTTGCGATGCAAAGCCTCTGCTTCTGCCCGCCGGAGAAGTTGCTTCCGCCCTGCTCTACCGCCGCGTTCAGTCCGCCTTCCATCTGGCTAACGTGGTCCCAGATCTGGGCTATCTTAAGAGCCTCGATGATCTGCTCGTCCGTAGCGTCCGGGTTGCCCCAGCGCATGTTGCCTGCTACGGTGCCCTCGAACAGCACGTTCTTCTGAAGCACCATCGCAACGCTTCTGCGCAGAACGGTAAGATCGTATTCCTTTACGTCCAAGCCGCCGACGCTTACTGTGCCCTGGTTGACATCGTAGAGCCTTGGGATCAGCTGTACAAGGCTGGATTTTCCGCTTCCTGTACCGCCTATAATTCCTACTGTCTGCCCCGACTCTATCCTGAAAGTTGCGTCCTTAAGGCAGGGTTTGGCGTTTCCGTACGCGAAATCAACATCGTCGAACTCTATGGATCCGTCCTTCATCTCCATGACAGGAGCTTCCGGCTCTGCGATATCAGGTTCTGCGTCCAAGACCTCGATTATCCTCTTTGCGGCAGCCTTGGACATGGTCAGCATCAGTATGAGCATGGAGGACATCATAAGGCTCATGAGTATCTGCATAACGTAGGAGATCATGCTCATGAGCTGTCCGGTGGTCATCTCTGACTGGATAACAAACCTTGCGCCTATCCAGGATATCAGCAGCATGCTTGCGTACATGCAGAAGCTCATCAGCGGGTTGTTCAGCGCCACTATGCGCTCCGCCTTAATAGATGTGTCCCTGACATCGGAAGCTACTTTATCGAACTTTTCTATCTCCTTGTCTTCCCTCACAAAGGTCTTGACGACCCTTATGCCGCGGACGTTTTCCTGAACTACAGTGTTCATGTTGTCGAACAGGGAGAACACCCTCTCGAACAGCGGGAAAGCCTTCTTCATGATAATAAACAGGCCTACGCCAAGTATCGGAAGAGTTCCCAGGAACACCAGAGGCAGCCTGCCGTTGATGCGGAACGCAGCCACCAGCGCAAAGATAAGCGTAGTAGGTGCCCTGAACAGCATCCTTGTGAGCATCATGAAGCACATCTGCACCTGGGTTATATCCCTGGTGATCCTTGTCACAAGGCCTGCAGTGGTGAATCTATCCACGTTGCTGAAAGAAAACCTCTGGATGTTGTAATACATGTCCTTGCGGACGTTCATGGCAAAGCCTGCGGCACCTGTGGATGCAAACACCCCGCCAAGCACGCCGAACAACATGGATAAAAGCGCAAGAAACAGCAGCTTAAAGCCCATGCTCCTTACGAATTCCATATTGCCTACGTCTACGCCTTTGTCTATAAGATCCGCCATGTACATGGGGATCAGGACGCTGAGTATGACCTCGGCTGTTACCATGATCGGCGACAGGAAGGCAAATATCTTGTACTCCCTGACACATTTCGCCAATCGTTTGATCATATTTGCAAATACCTTTCTGAATAGAGTATCAATAACCCGAATCTACAATAAACTTCAGATTGCCGCTTTGGTCGAACCAGTAGCGCATCAGAAGATCCTCGTAGCTGTACACTTCTGTTATGTGGCGCCCGAGAATATAGGTGTATTCCTCCAGATCGTAAGCAGTCTTAAGGAACTTTTCCTTGTCGTAGCCCATCTTTTCCAGGAAGGCTTCAGGATCCGACTGTTCCCCGCTTACGGCATCGTAAACGTACCTGTTTATCTTGGATACAGAGCCCGAACCATAGGCGGATCCATATGTGGTGGTAACTACTATCTCGTAGTAATTGCCGAAACGGAACACCTCGTAGTCCGAAACGTAACTGATGTATTCCCCGAAGTCCTCCTTGGCAAGGGACTGCTCTGTCTGGGAGAGCTCATAGGAAAAGTCTTCTCTAATAAGCGTGTTTAAAGCCTCCGCACCGGGCAGATCGTCCTTTATCTTGGGGATGCGTATATCAAAGATGATCTTTTCCGGGATGTTAACATAGAACACGCGCATATCCGCGGTAACGTCCGCAAATGTCGGGCGGACATAGGTGCTGTTTTCCTCGAACCAGGCAAGAGTCTTAAGCTCCCTGGCGTTATCCACTTCC
>CADALS010000183.1 GCA_902788795.1 uncultured Eubacteriales bacterium
CGCTACGCGATAGACCCCACCAAGATCCACAACGAGCTTGGCTGGCTGCCGGAAACAAAGTTTGCCGACGGCATAAAGAAGACCATCAAGTGGTATCTGGACAACCGCGACTGGTGGGAAGAGATACTCAGCGGAGAGTATCAGAACTACTACGATAAGATGTACGGCAGCAGGGAGACCCTATAGATGAAAGTACTCGTAACAGGAGTCTGCGGGCAGCTTGGACATGATGTTATGAACGAGCTTGCCAGCCGCGGGATAAGCGGCCTGGGCTCCGATATAAGCGATACCTACAGCGGCATTGCGGACGGTTCTGCAGTCTGCAGCATGCCCTATGTAAAACTGGATATAACAGACGCGGAGGCTGTAGCCAAGGTGGTGGCGGAAGCCGCTCCGGACGCCATAGTGCACTGCGCGGCCTGGACAGCGGTGGACGCCGCAGAAGAGCCGGAGAACGCCGCCAAGGTGCAGGCCATAAACGTGGACGGCACAAGGAACATGGCTCTTGCCGCAAAGAACGCAGGCGCCAAGCTGCTCTACCTTTCCACGGACTACGTGTTCGACGGCAAAGGCGAGCGCCCCTGGCAGCCGGACGACAAGAACTACGCGCCTATAAGCGTCTACGGACAGAGCAAACTGGACGGAGAGCTTGCTGTAAGCAGCATACTGGACAAGTTCTTTATCGTAAGGATAGCCTGGGTGTTCGGCCTTAATGGCAAGAACTTCATAAAGACCATGGTGAACGTGGCCAAGACCCATGATACAGTAAGGGTAGTCAACGATCAGATAGGCACGCCGACCTACACACTGGACCTTGCAAGGCTGCTTGTGGACATGATACAGACCGAGAAGTACGGCTACTACCATGCAACCAATTCTGAGGAGGTCCCCGGGGGCTACATCTCCTGGTACGATCTTTGCTGCGAGGCGTACAGGCAGTGCGGGCTGGATACTAAGGTCATCCCTGTAAGCACAGCGGAATACGGGCTTTCAAAAGCCGCAAGGCCGGCAAATTCAAGGCTGGACAAAACTAAACTTAAAGAGATGGGCTTTGAGCCTCTTCCGTCCTGGAAGGACGCGGTAAGCAGGTATCTTACCGAGGCAAAGCTCAGATAAACGGAGGCCGTAATGGGTCAGATCACAGTAGAAAAGAATGTAGACGGAATAGAAGGTCTTTGCGTAATAACGCCGGCAGTCCATGGGGACAGCCGCGGCTATTTTATGGAGACCTACAACATAAGCGATATGGCGGAGAACGGTATCGATACCGTATTCGTACAGGACAACCAGTCCATGTCCGTAAAGGGCGTGCTGAGGGGCCTGCATTTCCAGAAGAACTACCCGCAGACCAAGTTGGTAAGGGTCATAAAAGGCTGCGTGTTCGATGTAGCGGTGGACCTTCGCAAGGGCTCCGCGACTTTCGGCAAGTGGCACGGAGAGCTGCTCACAGAGGAGAACAAGAAGCAGTTCCTTATCCCGCGCGGCTTTGCGCACGGCTTCCTGGTGCTCTCCGATACGGCGGAGTTCTGCTACAAGTGCGACGATCTCTACCACCCCAACGATGAAGGCGGCCTTGCCTGGAACGATCCCGAAATAGGCGTTGTCTGGCCGGGCGTTAAAGGAGAATACAACGGCACGGCGAGCGCTGAGGGTTACACGCTTGAAGACGGGACCCCGCTCAGACTGTCTGACAAAGACCAGAAGTGGACAGGCTCGCTGCGCAGCGTTCAGTTCGAAAAATAATATGACTGCACGGTGAGCTCATTTCTGTTTCATGATGTGTTTCTGAGCTACAATAGAACAAGCAAGTTCTGTTGGAGGATACCGATGAAGATCGATAATTTCAGAAACAGTTTTACGCTCAGAGTTGAGCCCAAGTTGTGGTCAAAATTCAAATATGTGACTTCTTACAATGCCAGGACCCTCAATGAGCAGCTGACCCTTATGGTAAGGGAAGCTGTGGCGGATTTTGAAAAGAAGAACGGTATCATAGAGCAGACTGCGGATGATCAATAGTTTTGATGCTGTCTGCGCGCTTACCGGCTGCGCTTTAGGATGATGAAAGCCCCTGCCAGAAATGGCCGGGGCTTTTAATTTGGGAATGAGCTCATTTACGAATTTTACATCGCATGCGGGATGCGTTCCCAGTTCAGGGCTTTGCTGCCGTCGAATGTAAAGCAGTATCCTGTGCCGTTTGAGGGCTGGATCTCGTACCAGTTGAGGCCGCTGTTCGGGAAATATTCGTTGAAAACGTTTGCTATGGTGCCGCCGTGGCAGACAACAAGGCAGTCCTTGCCGCGCTCCAGCAGTTTTTTAAGGCCTGCCAGCACGCGGGCCTTCATATCGTTGCCGCTTTCCCCGCCGGGGCAGCGGTTAGCCATGTGGTCCCCGCTGATCCAGGCCTGGTAATCCTCGCGGTCCTTCAGCTGGTCGTAGCTGAAGCCTTCAAAAGCGCCGAAGTTCATCTCTCTGAAGGCTGGCTCCACGCTGTGCGGGATATCCCCGTAGAGCACCTGCAGGGTCTGCTCCGTGCGGGCAAGGCCGCTGGTGTAGATTTCAAGGCCTTCCGCGGAAGGGTAGCCGCCTTTGGCCTTAAGGCTTTTGAGTTGCTCTATGCCTTCATCTGTAAGAGGTTCATCCGTTACCCCGCAGTAGGTGTAGGTGGTGTTTGCCTTTATCTGGCCGTGACGCAGCATGTAGACCTTCATTACTTGAGCCTCTTGGGTATTCCGCAGAACATGCGGGTAACACTGTCCGCGTTTGCCGCTATGGCAGACATTACGCGGCCGGCCTTTTCCCTCCATGCGCGGGCTTCCGGTTCTATTGGGACTACGCCGCAGAAGATATCGTTCATGATTATTATCTTGTCCGCGTCAAAGCTGGTCTGGGGTTCCTTGCCGTTGCGCATGCACCACAGAACGTAGCGCTCGTAGCCGTAAAGGCAACGCTTGGAAAAGTCCGGTTCTTTCTCCGGCCAGCACTCGCAGACGTCGGCCGCGGTTATCCCGAAATGCCTTTTTGCGTATTCAAGTTTGCCCTGAAACGCTCCTCCGATTATCAGATCCATCGATCGCTCCTTATAATATTAACTGAACGCGGACCGCTTCTATGCAGCAAGTCCGTTGATGATCGCCAGCGCTACAGCAGCGCAGCACTCGCCTATGCTTACGGCGCAGCCGGATATATCCCCGGACATGCCGCCGAGATTGTGCCTTACCT
>CADALS010000184.1 GCA_902788795.1 uncultured Eubacteriales bacterium
CCCACATCGCCCTTAGCTTTTCCGCCGGTGCGTAGGTGTTGGTGTGGCTCTGGAAATACGCTATGTATTTTACAGCCTGGTCCTTGCCGGATGTCCACTTCTGCGGCAGGTTCCCGATCTGGCTTTTTATATCTGACGCAAAAGTTCCGGAGCCGTCTTCAGAACAGAAAGTGCAGCCTCCAAAGCCTTTGCTTCCGTCTCTGTTGGGGCAGGTGAGCCCGGCATCTATGGACAGTTTTACCACCTTGCAGCCGAAACGCTCCTTAAGGTAAGTGGATATGGAATTGTAGTGCAGTCCGTTGAACATATCCCGATTATATCAGAGCTGCGCAAAAAACACAAAAGGCAGGGGAACTGCCGTTTATACCTGCCTTTTGTGCATATGCTGTCTGGATGATTGCTGATTTGTTGCCTGATCACTTAATTAGTATCAGGGTCTGGTACTTTTCAGGTGTTACAGATGCGTGGCTTCCGTCTATCTTACCCAAAGTGTCCAGCACTACTGTGTATCCTTCAGTAGCTATCTGGCTACCTCCGTTGCCGTTTGCGCAGATCACCATGTGCTCCTTGCCCTGCGAACTGAACTTGGAGATGATAGTTCCGCTGCTTTGGAAGCTTACATCTATGCCTCCGGCATTCTCCGCAAGAGCTGCGGTGTTCTGCTTGAACGCTATCAGCGCCTTGTAAGCCTCATATATGTCTGCGTTCCTGATGAGCAGCGAGTAATCTATTGCATTGACGCTGTCCGGGGACTTGTAGGAGTTGCTGTCTCCGCCCTTGGTGCGCAGCATCTCTTCGCCTGCAAGCATGAAGCTCGTTCCCTTGGACGTGAAGACCACTGAGTTTGCAAGCACGCACATCTTCCTGATGGTATCTTCGTCTGTAATGCCTGCTGCCTTGATCCTGTCGTAAAGGGTGTAGTTGTCGTGGCAGGTAACGTAGTTTACCGTCTTGTCCGCGTCTTCTATCTTTACGGCTGTGCTGGCTGTTATGCCGTTTATTCCGGCGGCTATGGCATCCAGCTCTGGCTTGGTTGCAGCTGTTCCTGTTACCCAGCCAAGTGCGTCAGAGGAGTTGAGGCCGCCTTTTATGAGAGCGTCTCTCATCTGGTCGTTGAACTGTCCGTAGCCGGCGAACTTGTTGCCGTTAGCCTGTACTGCCTGTTTGTCCGCGGCAAGGGGAGTTGCTCCGCCTGTCCATGGCTCTCCGTATACAACTATGTTCGGGTTTATCTTCTTAAGGGTTTCCACCGCCATGTTCATGGTCTCGATATCGTGCAGGCCCATAAGGTCGAATCTGAAGCCGCGCAGCTTGTATTCCTTTGCCCAGTAGCAGACGCTGTCTATTATGAACTTGCGCATCATGGGCATCTCGCTGGCGGTCTCGTTGCCGCAGCCGGAGCCGTTGGAAAGGGTGCCGTCTGCCTTGTACCTGAAGTAGTATCCGGGCATCAGAACATCGAAGTTGGAACCCTTGGCGCTGCTGACGTGGTTGTATACCACATCCATTATAACACTGATTCCTTTATTATTAAAGGCCGCAATCAATTGTTTCAGCTCTCTGATCCTTACATAACCGTTGTCCGGGTCGGAAGAGAAGAGACCTTCCGGGACGTTGTAGTTGAGCGGATCGTAGCCCCAGTTGAAGCTGTAGCTGTGCTCGTCGTTGTTGTGGTCGAATACCGGCTGCAGCTGCACCGCGTTAACACCAAGCTCCACTATGTGGTCGAATCCTGTCTTTACGGTCTTGCCGTCCTTGGTGTAGGTGGTGCCGGGTTCTATGACTCCGAGGTATTTCCTGCGGTTGGCCTCAGTTCCCTGCCAGGTGTCGGAGGATGTTATGTCTGCAACGTGCATCTCCCAGACTGTAAGGGCTTTGCGGTCTGTGGCCGGGACCTTTACATCTGCCCAGCCTTCCGGATCTGCCTGGGCTGGGTCTACTACCATGCCGCGCTTTCCGTCAGCCGCTGCGCTTCTTGCGTAGGGATCTACTATCTCCGCTCCATCAGGGTAGGCTGAATTATATACTTTATAGGTGTAGTACATGCAGCCAAGGTCGCCTTCAAGCCTGTATTCGAACACGCCCTTGTCCTTTTTGGCCATGGTGTATTCGGCAGCCTGGTTGGTAGTCGGATCCTGGTAGAGCTTAAGGACTATCTTGGAGGAAACAGGGGACCACACTCTGAAGGTGGTGCCTTCCTTGCTGAAGATGGCTCCCAGCTCTCCGTCGTAGTAGTACTTTTCGTTAAAGCCGGCAGTGTTGTAAAGGCCTCTGGTGGATACGTCGGATCTGAGCTTAGCTCCTGTGCCTCTGAAGGTAACTTCAACTGCATACTGCTTTGCGAAGTCTGCCTCTTTGTCCAGCGGTATGCTGTAGGTGTATCTGCCAGCGCCGCTGCCGTCAGCGATCACTTCATTGTTTTCGTAAACTGTGTAATGCTCTGTTGCGTTGCTGCAGCGCAGCATCAGTGTCTTACCGTCTGCAAACTCCGCCAGATCTATTTGATCCGTAATTATCTTTTCCGCTGTTTTGTACATGTTCTCGTCGCCGCCTGCAAGGTAGATATGGTAGGTATTGCCGTCCTTAACAAGATCGCTGAATACTATAAAGCGGTCCGCGTCCGTGCCGTCCTTGGTCCAGGAACCCTTGGTCTTTACGATGATCCCAAGCTTTCCGGAGCTCAGATCGCCGAACTTGGAGAGGGGATAGCAGGCTATCACTCCGTAGTCGTCCTGGTAGTTCCAGTCGTCTTCCTTGCTGTCGTCCTGGCCTGCCGGATCCCACAGCCACAAGGTCCAGCCGGAGTACTTGTTGTCCTCCCTCTGGTAGTGGATCTGAATGGTGTCCTCCGTTGCTGCAGGAATAGCAGCAGGAAGATCCACATCTCTTTCCGGGTACTTTGCTTCCGGCTCTTTCTTTCCGCAGGCTGCAAGGCTGAATACCATCAGCAGCGCAAGGAAAAGAGCAAGTACTTTTTTTGCTGTTCTCATATCAAACCTCCGAAGCTGTGCTTTCCGAAACTAACGGGGCCTTTAGCGCTTCTCCGAGCGAGCTTAGCAGGGAGAAGGTCCCCGGATCGTAGTATTTATCTATAAGTGTGCTGTAATACAGCTTGCAGCTTTCCACTTCCGGCTCTCCGTTAAGGACCACCGCGTAGTCCAGGCCTTCCGGCACCATGGCAAAGGGCAGGGGCATTA
>CADALS010000185.1 GCA_902788795.1 uncultured Eubacteriales bacterium
ACATAACACTGGCTGCAACATCCCTTGGCAAGGCTCACGACGCCCTGGTGCCGATGATAGAAGATGGTACCATAACCAGGATAGAAGCCAGCGGTGTCCGCGGCAAGATAGGCGAGGCCATCTCCCACGGAAAGCTGCAGGGACTTGCGATCATGCGCTCCCACGGCGGACGCGTGCGCTCCCTGGTAACCGGAGAAACCAAGGTGGACATAGCCTTCATAGGCGCCCCAACCTCAGATGATTACGGCAACCTCCGCGGCATAGGCGGAAAGACCAACTGCGGCGTTCTGAGCTATTCCCACGTAGACGGAGAGCAGGCAGAGTACGTTGTAGCTATAACTGACTGCCTGGTGCCCTTCCCCAACTTCCCGGCCCACATCTCCGCTACCCGCGTGGACTACGTCTGCGTAGTGGATGCCATAGGCCTTCCGGAAAAGATAGCCACCGGCGCTGCCAAGCCCACCACAGACCAGAGAAAGCTGATGATGGCTGAGTACTGCACCCAGGTAGTAGTAAACACTCCGTACTTTAAGGAGGGCTTCTCCTACCAGACAGGCGTAGGCGGTGCTTCCATAGCATCCACCATCTCCCTCACCAAGATCATGAAGGAGAGGAACATAAAGATGGGATTCGGTGTAGGCGGACTCACCAAGCCCATGTGCGATCTTCTGGACAACGGCATGGTAAGGCTGCTGCTGGACACCCAGGCATTCGACCTTGACGCTGTATCCAATGTTATCAACCCGGCTCACCACAGGATAACAGCAGGCGCTTACGCAAACCCGTTCAACAAGGGCGCTATAGTAAACAAGCTGGACTACGTTATCCTTGCATCCCTGGAGGTAGACGTACACTTCAACTGCAACGTAGTGGTCGGGTCTGACGGTATAATCACCGGTGCTCAGGGCGGCCACCCGGATACAGCCCAGGGCGCAAAGTGCACCATAGTTATCTGCCCGCTGATCCAGGGCAGGATACCCGCTATCTGCAGCAACGTAACAACTGTCACCACCCCGGGCGAGAGCATAGACGTTGTCGTTACAGACTACGGCGTAGCTGTGAACCCCAACAGGCCGGACATACTCAAGGCCCTTAAGGAAGCGGACTGCGTGCCTCTTGTTAAGATAGAGGAGCTCAGGGACATTGCCTACTCCATAACCGGAGAGCCCCAGCCTGTGGAGTTCGACGACCGCATCGTAGGCATCATCGAAGCCCGCGACGGCACCATAATGGATGTAGTCAGAAAGGTAAAAGACTAAAAAATAATAGAGCGGCCCCGCTGAGGCCGCTTTTTTATTTGCAAAATACTATTTGAGGAATATGGCGCAGGCCAGAAGATCTGCGCATCCGCCGGGGCTCAGCCTGCGTTTTATGCACTCTTTGTCCATGGCTTTAAGAAGCTCCGGGCGCTGCTCTTTGGGCTGAGCCATTATTCTTTTTGACTCTTCTCTTACGTAGGTGAGGCCCTCCGCGCCGCCGCGCCACAAAAGGTTGGTGTCCTCCGCCTTGGACATCAGAAGCAGAAGAGCATCCAGCTCCCCGGCGCCGCTGCGAAGCACCCCAAGAGCTTCATTTACAAGGGGGAAGCCGTCCACCGCCTGCTGCCTTGCGCCGCGTGCCCCAAGCTTTTCCGCCACCAGGTTTCCGTGCGTAGCTGCAGTGCTTTTTACCGTTCCTGCGGCTATTTTTGACGCGATACCGAAGCAGTCCCCTGCGCCCTGAAGCTCCGCCGCTTTTGCGCAGCACAGTATGCCAAGGGAGAACACAGCACCTTTGTGGGTGTTGACCCCTCCGGTGGCCTTAAACATTGCAGCTTCGGCTTTGAGGCCCTCCTGCTGCAGTGCGGAACCGGCCCTGGCAAAGATATCCAGCGCAGCCTCCGGTTTTGCAGCTGAGGCCTCTTGGCCCGCCGCTTTCCGTCCAAACTCCAGCCCCAGCTCCGCAGCCTTTTTAAAGTAAGGCTCCAGGGCATCCGCGCTTTTAAGCAGCAACGCAAGGTCCATATCGCTGTGGGCCCCGCTGTTTGCAGAGTCCACCAGGCCTGGCTTTGGCGTGAGCCTGGCTTCGGCCTTCAGTGCCTCTACAGCGCGCCTCGCAAGCTCTGATGCAGCCGCCCTTTCCAAAAGACCGCGGCAAGCGGCAACTATCTCGTCCAGCCCGTGAGCCCTGGACCTGGAGCATTCGAACACCGGCTCGCCGCACACGTAGCACTTCCTTGAAACAGCGCGGCTCAGCTTTGCACCATCCGTTCCAATAATATCTATATCGTACGCCCTTCCGAATGGGGCGCGTTCTTCTATCTCTACAGCCTTGGCCTTAAGCTCCTCCGCCGGAGCGTCAAAGACCATAAAGGCCTCGCAGCCTGTGTTTTCCGCAAGCACTGTCTGCGCTGCCGGCTCCCCTGCAGCCTCTGTAAGGCGCTGTAGCCCCGCGCGGAACGCATACTCTATAAGAGCATCGTACTTGTACTCACCCGGTATATTCATAGTAAAGCTCACCAGGGGCTTTCCGTACTTTGCCAAAAGCTCCTCCTGGATCCGGGCCCGCCTTTCCCTTGCGGAAAGCATCTCTTCAAGTGTAACAGCCTTGCGAACCATTTTTATCTCCTTAGCAGGTTTCGGGTATATATTATCATAATTGTATCGCATTAAGTACACAGAATCTTAATATTTCCCATACCAACCCTCTATATTTGTGCTTTATCATAAAGGCACAAAAGGATAACAGTCCGTTAACATATTTCATCATTTAAGGAGGAAACGACAATGACACGTAAAAATATAAAGAAAACAGCAAGCATAGCTCTTACAGCAGTTCTTATTCTCTCCGCGGCAAGCTTCGCATACGCGGACAGCACAGATACAACACTCACTTCTCTCAACACTACAGCAGAAACTGCAGCAACCGAAGAACAGAGAGGTCCCGGCGGTCAGATGGGCGGTCAGGGAGGCCAGTTCGGCGGCATGGGCGGGACCACAAACGGCACCACCGGCAACGCAACATCACCTTCCGAAATAAAAACCAGCGATCTTACCGAAAACAGCGCAGAAGATCTTACCGCGGACTACGCCAACGCTACAAAGATAACGATGAGCAGCTCCAACAACAGCGTTAAGATCAGCTCTTCCGGCACCTACATAATCACCGGCACCTGCAGCAACGGCAACATTGCGGTAAAAAAAGG
>CADALS010000186.1 GCA_902788795.1 uncultured Eubacteriales bacterium
TAACGTATTCCGGCAGGGGCGGCATCTTTTCTGCATGAGAAAGCGGCACCGTTTTACCGGCGGCCGGCAGAGGCTCGGCGCCTGCGTAATTTTCTGCTATTTCCTTAAGCGCTTCGACCAGGTGCTGCATATCCTCTGTGGTGTTTGCGAAAGTTACTATTGCAAGGATGTTCAGCTCGTCTGCCATCTCCAGGTCTATGTTGTACTCTTCAAAGAGCAGGTCTTTGAGCTCAAAGCCGGAGAGACCCAGGTCCGCGGCGCTTATTGTAAGGCGGGTAATATCCATTCCGAAGATGCCGGCTTTTCCGACAAGCTCTTTTCCTGCGCAGCGAAGGCCTCTGATATTGTTTACCTGCTCTCTTGCAAAGCCAGCAAGATCCAGCGCGGTCCTGGCCATCTCTTCCCCATGCATTGCAAGATCCCTGCGTGCTGCGTCTATAGAGGCCATAAGTATGTAGGACGGGCTCGTGCTCTGCACAAGGCGCAGGTTTGCCTCAAGCAGGCTCAGGTCCGCAAGGCCGCTTTTTACATGAAGTATGGAGCTTTGCGTAAGGGCTCCGGCGGTCTTGTGGAGGCTCTGGACGCACATGTCTGCGCCAAGCTGCATGGCTCCGCCGGGCAGCTCGTCTGAAAAGTAGCAGTGCGCTCCGTGAGCCTCGTCCACTAAAAGCATAGCGCCATGCGCGTGGCAGACTTTTGCAATGCCTTCGATATCCGATACTATGCCGTAGTAGGTTGGGCTCACTACCATTACAGCCTTGCACTCCGGGTGGGCAAAGAACATTTCTTCCACCTGCTTGGGTGTTATTCCTCCCTGAAGCCCGAAGCTGCTTTCAGCCGCCGGCGTTATATACACTGGCTTTGCTCCGCTTTGCACGAGCCCCATCAGGGCGGACTTGTGAGCGTTCCTGGGTATGCAAATGGTCTGGCCTTCATGAGCGGCGGTCATTATCATGGCCTGGTTGCCGCAGGTGCTGCCGTTCACAAGGAAATAGCTGCGGTCCGCGCCCAAAAGCTCTGCCGCAAGCTCCTGAGCCTCCTTTATCGGGCCGGATGGCGCGTGGAGGTCGTCTGTGAGGCTCGTTTCGGTAAGGTCCATGCGGAAAACACCGGGCCCGGCAGCAGTCAGAAGCTCCGGATCTATGCCTTTTTCGTATCGGTGTCCCGGTATGCAGAAGTATGTAGGCCTCCTTTTGCCGTAGCCTGTTACGGCATCCAGAAGGGGCGTCCTTTCCTGAGCTTTTTCCATTGGCAGCAAAGCCTCCTTAGCATGGTAATTGCAATAAAAAGTATACCACACAGGGCCTTGCTTGTGGTATCATATATTCTAGTGTTTTGTGTGCAAAAAAGGCAGGTGCAAATATGAAAGATCACAAAGGAAACGACATTTTCAAGCTCGGATTCGGCCTCATGAGGCTCCCCAAGCTTGCAGACGGCAGCATAGATATAGAGCAGACCAGCAAGATGGCTGATATGTTCCTGGAAGCCGGCGGAACCTACTTCGATACCGCTTTCGTTTACGATGGCGGAGCGTCGGAGGAAGCTTTCAGAAAGGCAGTAGTGGAGCGCCATCCAAGGGAGAGCTTCACCATAGCAACTAAACTTAACGTAAGAGCGGCTAAGGACGAGCAGAGCGCAAAGCAGGAGTTCTTTACCAGCCTGGAGCGCACTGGCGCAGGCTATTTCGACTTCTACCTCCTGCATGCCCTTATGACAAGGAACTACAAGCTCTACGAAGAATACGGCATCTGGGATTTCGTAAAAGAGCAGAGGGATAAGGGCCTTATAAAGCACTGGGGCTTCTCCTTCCACGCAACTCCGCAGATACTCGAAGAGCTGCTGGATGCTCACCCGGATGTAGACTTTATACAGATACAGCTCAACTACGCGGACTGGGACAATCCAAGCGTATGCTCCGGAGAGCTTTACCGCATAGCAACAGAGCGCAAGGTGCCTCTTGTAATAATGGAGCCGGTAAAGGGCGGCGGTCTTGCTGACCCGCCGGAAAAGGTCAAAAAGCTCTTTAAAGAGGCTGATCCTAACGCATCATGCGCATCCTGGGCACTGCGCTACGCAGCTTCATTCGACAACGTATTCACTGTCCTTTCCGGAATGTCAAACGTGGAGCAGATGGCAGACAACCTCTCCTTCATGAAGAACATGAAGCCTCTGGACGAAAAAGAACAGGAGATCATTGCAAAGGCTCAGAAGATCATTAAGGAAGAGGTCATCATACCTTGCACTGCGTGCCACTACTGCACAGACGGCTGCCCCATGAACATCCCCATCCCGGAGATCTTCGATGTCGCAAACGACAACATGCTTGCCTGGGGCGCGCCTCCGGCAAAGGGCGGATACGCTGCCGCAACAAAGGACAAGGGCAAGGCATCCGATTGCGTTTCCTGCGGCCAGTGCGAGGCCGCATGCCCCCAGGGCATAAATATAATCTCTCTGCTGGAACAGTGCAGAGTAATGGAGGGTTAGTCTGCAGATGACTTTTGATCTGAAGAGTGACGGCAAGCGTTTCGTTAAGGTAACGGCAGGTGCACTGGTTCTGGGCCTTTCTATCAAGATATTCGGCACCACCGGGGGAATAATCCCTGGCGGTATATCAGGCCTTTCGGTGCTGCTGCAGAACATATTCCAGAAGTTTTTAAGTATAGAGATACCGTACGCTGTTATCAATATAGCGCTCAACTCTGTACCTGTGTATATCGGCTTCCGCTTTATAGGAAAGAAGTTTACGCTGCTTTCCCTGTGGATGATCGTGGTCAGCAGTATTGCGGTGGATATGATACCATCCGTGCATATAACATCGGATATGCTGCTGATAGCTGTGTTCGGAGGCATAATCCACGGCACTGGCATAAGCCTTGCTCTGCTTGGAGATGCCACCAGCGGCGGAACGGACTTTATAGCTATCTACCATTCGCAGAAGAGCGGGGACGATAGTTTCAACATGATACTGGCGTTCAACGCTGTGCTTTTGTGCAGCGCAGGTGTGTTCTTCGGCTGGGACAAGGCTCTGTATTCGATAATCTACCAGTACATTTCCACGCAGGTGCTGCACATACTGTACCGCAACTACCAGCAGCAGACTTTGTTTGTGGTAACTACCAAGGCGCAGGAGATCTGCGATGCTATCTACAAGGTCTGCCACCACG
>CADALS010000187.1 GCA_902788795.1 uncultured Eubacteriales bacterium
TGCGGAGCGGTAGAAAAGACTTTCCGTCCGGACTTTCACAGCGAGCGCGGATGCGGTACGCAGCGAGCTGTTGAAAGTCCCGGAAAGGCTTGGCGTGAAACCGCGCAGCGGGCTGAAGAAAGCGCATGAGCCCCGGACCCGGCTGCATAAACACAATAAAAAAGAGGACTGTCCCCTATGCGTTTTTCAGCATAGAGAACCGTCCCCTGTGTAGTTAATTGTGTAAAAAGAACCGTCCCTTTTACACATCCGTGAACCTTAGAACCGCATCGGGTGCTAGATGACGCCGGCGAGGACCAGGGCGAGCAGGACGAATGTGACGAGCAGTACGAAGCTGGTTATCATAAGGCCCCACTTGATGCTCTTTGCACTGCCCGGCTTGCCCTCGATAAGCCTTGCCTTCCTGAGCGCAGTTACGACCGGCTTGTACAGCAGCATGGCCAGGGTCGCGTTGATTCCGCCTTTAACAAGGTTGAAAGGCAGGAACACAGGCACCAGCATGCCAACGACAACGTCCCTGGGAACCTTCATGTAGAGCGGGGTTATCAGCCAGTTCCAAAGGATCATTATAGCCGTCATGCAAAGGACGCCTGCTACAAGGCCTATGATAGCACCCTTAAGGCTCCTGTCCCTGTGGTAGATTGCGGCGGCTATGCAGGCAAATGACGCGCTGGCAAGCACGTTCATGACAAAGCCTATAATGCCTGTGCTGCTGACGGTTATCATCTCCACAAAGGACACGACAACAGTAACGCCGAGCGCGGCCAGGGGCCCGCTTATAAATCCAGCTATAACTATTACCACGTCCTTAAGGTCGAATGACAAAAATCCCGAGACCACTGGAAACACATTGGAAACGAGTTTTGCAGCGAACGCTATTGCGCAGAGCATGCCCAGAACCGCTACAGTCTTGGAACTTGACTTTTTTGCGCTGATCACAGCGCCCTGATTGGTGTTGTTTGACATTTGAGATCCCTCCGTTTTAAAGCTTGCACGTGGGACCTGCCAGGCCTTTGAAACAAAAACTCCGAACAAAAATGTCCGGGGCGTCCAATTAAAGATGGAACTGGTTTCTTTCATCCGGACTATACCGTTGGTGCCGGGATCTAACCGGCTCGGCCTTTTACGGCTCGCGGACTCGTGGCTTTTCTGCCCTTTACCGCCAGTGGGGAATTGCGCCCCGCCCTGAAACAGATCTCATAATTATTAAGTTGCCTTGAGTATAGCACAGTAAAAGAGACGATTCAATATGTCCGGCATGCAAAAATATGCCGACAGAGTTCAAAAAACTGCACATAAGATAAAATTAACTCTTTTAATTATTTCAGAATTTGATAGAATTGTTATAATAGGTTTAGTTCTTATTCGGAGGTCATTATGTCTGATCAAAACCAGAGTTACATCCAAAGGACCAGCGGCCTTAAAGCCAAGGACTACATTGGCTACGCCATGGTCGACACCGCAGGCTGTCTGGTGTTCGCACTGGTCACCACCCTGCTCCAGAAATTCTACACCGATATCTTCCACATCAGCCCGCTGTTCATCATGATCATGTTCGTGGTGGCAAGGGTATGGGACGGCATCAACGACCCCATGATGGGCCGCATCGCGGACACTGTAAAGCCCGGAAAGTACGGACGCTACAGACAGTGGATACTCTATGCAGCTCTGCCTCTGGCTATATCGGCAGTGCTGATGTTCCTCAAGTTCCCGGGCATAGGCGAAGAAGGAAACTACACAGCAACATGCATCTACGCAACCTGCACCTACATTTTCTTCGGCATGGCCTACACAGTGCTGCAGATCCCCTACGGATCCCTGGCCTCTGTCGTCACCACTGACGCTCACGAACGCAGCAAGCTCTCGGTATTCCGCTCCATAGGCGCAGCTCTTGGCTCCATCCCGGTACTTCTCATCGCAAGCTTCGCCTACGCGAACCGCGTTGATGAAGCTGGAAACCCTGTCATCGGAGAAAACGGCAAGGTCATAACAGACATGCAGTACGGACCGGTCATCAAGGGCGTCATCATAATGGCAGTCTGCTCCTTCCTGATGCTGATCCTGGCCTTCACCATGAACAAAGAAAGGGTCAAGACCAAGCCCCAGCCCAAGACCGCGGGCGCTGCCGGCAAAGTAATAAGGATGCTCTTTAAAAACAAGGCTTTCGTTGCCATCACGCTGGTCTCCATACTCCTGTTCGCAGGCCAGATGTTCACCCAGAGCTTCTACACCTACCTGTTCGACGACTACTTCCACGCAAACTGGATGAACCTGGCTACCCAGGCATGCACCTATTCGCCTATGATAGTCTTCATGTTCTTCCTGCCCAAGCTCACCAAGAAGAAAGGCAAGAAGGAAGTTACTCAGGTAGGCATGACCCTTGCTGCTCTTGCAAACCTTGTGCTCTTCTTCCTGCGCGGCATGGATCCCTCCAAGCTGATATGGATATTCCTTGCAATGAACTTTATCAGCGGCTGCGGACTTACCACCCTGGTAATGCAGCTGTGGGCTATGGTTGCTGACGCTATAGACGATATAGAAGTCAAGACCGGAAGCAGAGACGACGGCACAGCATACTCTGTATTCAACCTCTTCCGCAAGGTCGGCCAGGTGCTCTCCGCTATAATAGTTAACGGAGCGCTGCTGGGCATGGACTACAAGTACGAGAAAGGCGCTGTACAGACACTGGACAACCTCAAGATCATGTACGATCTGGGCACCCTGATACCGGCTATAATGTTCGGAATCATGGCAGTGATACTCTTTGTATACTACCCGCTAAACCGCAAAAAGACAGAAGAGCTCCAGGTCGCAAAGGAACTGAAGCTCAAGGAGTCTTACGAAAAGAAGGAAATAGATATCTAGCTATTTTCCGGGCTCTTCTGCAAGAAGAAACCAAACAGGCTCATCTTCGGGGGCACACGGCACACTAGCTGCTGTGCCTCCTTTTATTATGCTGCCCTGCCCTCTGAGGAGCCATCCGAAGGGAGTTTCCGGAAGGAGGACATTTACTGCCTCCGCGCCTTCATCGAATACCGGGCAGGCAAGGATGCGGTCCCCTACGTAAAAGCAGTCCGCCTCCGTGTCGTAGCCGGGATGCCTTAAAAATACAGGGCTTACGAGCGGGCTTCCCGTACGCCCGCACTGCTGCATCTGATCGCAGA
>CADALS010000188.1 GCA_902788795.1 uncultured Eubacteriales bacterium
GGATCCAAGGGTAACGCCATAGGCGGCATAGACAGGCGGCGCCTTCCAAGCAGGCTGCTTGGCTATCCAAAGCGCATATCCCTGCTGCTTTCAGGAGGCATAAAGGACTTGTCTTTTTCAGCTGCAATAGAAGACGAATACATGATGGCAATGTGCTCCAACGCCCTAAAGAAAAAGGACGGGTGCTACCTGGAAAAGGAGCTGGAATACATCCTTTACGGCAACGACACCGATGCCGCCAATCTTAAAGCTGTAAAGCTCAGCATATTTGCCATAAGGATGGCTGTAAACGAGGTGAAATACGTTTCTGAAAGCGGGGAGCTTCTGATCTCTACTGTGGCAGCGGCAGCGCTTTCCATAGCGGAGGTAAAAACTCTTATGGCAGGGGGCAAGGTGGATGGAATAGATTACTCCACGTACCTGCGCATACTGCTTGCGCTGCTGCCAAGGAACGAAAAGCTGGCAAGGCTGATGGATATAATGCAGCTAAATATAAGCAAGCTGGACGGCGGGAACTTTTCTTTCCGTAACTACGCCTACGGATTTGATCTTAACGCAACATTTATCTTGAAAAAGAGGCTTGGAGATGTCGAGCAGGAGCACATATACAGGTAGGAGGGGCTCGCTTTTTGTTGACGCAGCGTGCTGCCTTCCGGTGTTCATCCTTATGATATGCCTGCTGCTTTCTGTTATAAACCAGGCGAATTCTGAGCAGAACTCATACTCTGTTATGGCTAAACGCGCTAAGCTGCAGGTGGACATTATAGCAGCCAGCGGGCTGGATATAAAAACTGATGTTCTTCTGCAGCTTTCCAGGCCCGGAAACGGAGTTCTGCTGAGGCTTATCTACAGGCCCTTTATAGGAGAATCGGACAAGATCGCATCTTCGGACGATGAGCTTGTCTATGTCTTCCCCAAAAGAGGCATCCGGTACCACAGGGAAGGATGCATGACTATGAAGGCCGGGGATATAGAGGTGATACTCACTTCTGCTGTGCGCCGCAGCTATAAAGCCTGCCAGCTGTGCAAGCCCGGGGTACTTCCGGACGGAGCGCTGGTCTGCATCTACGCAGAAAGCTCCAGGGTGTTCCACAGGCGGTCCTGCGCAAGCGTGGTAAAGACTTACGAGACCATGACCAAGTCCGAGGCAAAGGAACAGGGCTACACTCCTTGCATGCTTTGCCTGGGAGAAAACTGATATGTACGGATATGCTCTTGATATAGCAGTGCAGGGCGGATGTCCGGCTCTTGTGCCTGCGGCTTCGTATTATGCAGATGGCAGGAAGATCGTTATCTGGGACAAAAGCGGCCTTATGGATGTGTCCGGAGCCTTCAGGTCCTGCCTTAAAGCTTCCGGCGGGCAGTCCTTTGAGGCCATGCGAAGGCTCACCATAAAGATGCTTTCCGCTGCCGGCTGTGCGTGGGACTGGCTGATACCGTCATGCTGCCTGGATACTGCTCCGGATCAGATATGTTTCACACCCAAGACCGGGCAGGTGCTGTACTGCGTAAGGCCTTCAGAAGAGCTTGACTGCATAAATACAGTGATAACAGAAGAAGGAAGCGTGCTTATACTGGATGCTGCCATGGATATCGCTCAGGAATATGCACCTTCCTTCAGCCGCAGCCTCCAAAGAATAAAAAAAGAAGCGCTGGAAAGGCGCTCTGCTTCAAGGCACATAATAAGAAGGCTGGAGCTTATCCCTTTGGGCTAAAGGCCAAGCTGCCTGATTATCTTTTTTGCAAGGGACTTCGGCTGAGAATGCCCTGCAATAACTATAAGGTCTGCGTATTTTTCGTAAAGCGGACAGCGCTCTTTGTAAAGATCGCTGAAGGTCTGCCCTGGCTTGAACGCTATGCCGCGGGAATCTATATTTTTGATATGAGAAAGCAAGGTCTCCACATCTGTGAACAGGTAAACCACAGTGGAGATCTCTTTGAGGTGCTCCATTGCGCGTGGATAGTAAACTGCACTTCCTCCGGGGCTGATTATATGCCCCTTTATATCCAGCTCGCAAAGGATCTTTTCTTCCAGCATGCTGAAATAGTCCAGGCCCTTAAGATCTATGATCTCCTGGAGTTTTAAGCCTTCTGCCTGTTCTATGAGCTCATCCCCGTCTACGAACTCCATGCCTGTCATGGAGGACAGCAGTTTGCCTATCGTAGACTTTCCTGAGCCCGGCATACCTATTAGAAGAATGTTGTCCTTAACAGTTTTCATATAATCGATTATAACCTAAAAAGGGTCTGTATATCAAGGTAAAGATTTGTCGCAAAGCCCGCCGAATGGTGATATAATTATACTGGAGGCAGTTATGGCAACGATTACAGTAGCAGAACACGCAGGCTTTTGTTTTGGAGTCACCAAGGCAGTAGAGACCGCCTATGCTGAGCTCAAAAAGGCTTCTGCAGAAGGCTCGCAGCTTTATTCGCTGGGGCAGATAATACACAACAAGATCGTAACGGACGAGCTTGCCGCAGCAGGGCTCAGAACGGTTCAGGACGTGGACGAAGTCCCGGAAGGTGCAAGGCTTCTTATCAGGGCTCACGGAGAGCCGGACAGCACCTATTTGCGCGCCAAGGAGAGGGGCATAAGCATTATAGACGCAACCTGCCCGTTGGTGGCGCGCATCCACGATATAGCAAGGCAGGCAGGCGCGGAGGGCAGGGCGCTCATCGTAATAGGAAACAGCAAGCACCCGGAGGTCCGCGGCATACTAGGAAGTACAAAAGGCCCGGCATTTGCAGCGGGAAGCCCTCAGGAGGCAGAAGAGTGTGCAGGAAAATGCACGGATCTTCCGCTTACAGTTGCTGCTCAGACTACCATAACAAAAGAGCTTTTTGACAGCTGCAGTCATGCCATCTTGTCGATAAGGCCGGATGCTGAGATCAAAAACACCATATGCAGAGCAACAAGGGACAGGCAGGAGGCAGCGGCCGCTCTTGCGGAAAAGTCTGACCTTATGGTCGTGATCGGTGATCCTGGGTCCTCCAATTCACAAAAACTCTGCGATATATGCAAAAAATACTGCAAAAACACGATTTTTGTGGAAAAATCAGACAATATTTCGTTGCATGATTTACAAAATTGTAATAGAATAGGAGTTGCGGCGGGTGCTTCCACGCCC